>CAYQYJ010000075.1:0-12114 GCA_964421605.1 uncultured Ardenticatenaceae bacterium
GGTTCGGCTAACTGCGCCTGGTATGTGGTATGTACCTGTTCCGTTTGGGTGATTGCCGGCATAATCGGCGCCATCATTTTTTGGCGCAGCGGCGTGATGAAGCGACGTTGGATACGTTTTTCCCCCTCTTCCTCAGCCAGCCACAGGTCCAGCGGCTCCGCCACGTTGACCCGCAGACCATTGATCGTGTGCGGGGTTTCGTTCAGCAGCGTAGTCAGGGCATCCATAACCTGCGCCGCCTGGCTGCCGATGCCAAACGGTAGCCATTTGAGCAGTTCCTGGAACCAGTCGTTGAGCAGGTCTAAAAACGAGCCGACGCGGGCGGCTGCCTGTTGCAGCACCCCTTCTACGGCATCTACATAGCCACCTAATTTGTCCAACTGATGCGCCAGCCATTGCCGGCCGCTGTCCACCAGCGGCATTTGCGCTTCCAGCGAAGCCAATACTTGTTCCCCCACCGCCAGCCCTTCACCCAGAGTAGGCAGATGTTCTAGCAGCCCGGTGAAACCTTCCCCCACGGCAGCCAGGCCGTTATCTATGGCTGTTTCGATATCGTCCGCATCTAGTTGTTCGTACAGAGTGACCAGACCCGCCAGAATGCCCAAATCCTGATGGGCGTTGTCCAGTTCTGTTTGCATGGTCTGTACCATGCCGTCCTGGGGCGTGCCCGCCTGTAAGCTCTCGATTTTGCGTTGGGCGGCAGCCAGTTCCGCTTGCAGCCGCATATTGTCTGCCTGCGCAGCCACAAGCTGGCTGAAAAGCTCGGCGCCTTCCTGGGCGACCTGTACGGCTGCCTGGTTGCGGGTGAGGGGGGCAGCAGCAAGCGGCGCGGCTGTGGTTACCACGACTGCCCCGCTGTCGCCCGCCTGGAGCAGCAGCGCCGCCCCGGCGCCGGTGGCGGCTGCGCCTGCCGTCGCCGCCAGCGCCATCTGCAAAAATCCACGCCGGCTCAAGCCCGATTCCACAGATTGTGACGTCATGTTTACCTCCGTCCGCGGCCTCAGCCAGCGGTAAGATGTTTGTCTCGCGTCGCCTTGGTCTGGCGGCCCAGGTAGGCTTCTACCACCAATGGGTTGTGGGTTACCTCTTCGTAAGAACCTTCGGCGATTTTGCGCCCGTAGTCCATGGCGATGACGCGATCGGACACGCCTTTGACCAGGCGCATGTCATGTTCAATGACCAGGATGGTGAAGCCGCGCTCGTCGCGCAGGCGGCCTATCAGGCTGGTGATTTCGCCTGTTTCGCGGGGGTTCATGCCGGCAGCCGGCTCATCCAACAACAGCAGGGTAGCCCCCGTGCCCATGGCGCGGGCAATTTCCAGGCGGCGGCGGTTGGCGTAAGAGAGCACAAAAGCGGGTTGGTGCAGGCGGTAGCCGGTCAGGCGGCTGCCAAAGAAGCTAAGCTGCTGGATGGCGGTTTCGCGTATCCGTTTCTCTTCGGCGCGGTTGGCTGGCGTGCGCAGCACCGCGCCCAAGACGCCAGAGCGGGAGCGAGAGTGTTGCCCGACCATCACATTTTCCAGGATGGTCATGTTGGTGAACAGGCGTACGTTCTGAAAAGTGCGGGCGATGCCGCGACGGGTGATCTGGTGCGGCGGCAATCCCATAAGCTCTTCGCCCTGGAAGCGGATGCTGCCGGCATCTGCGGGATAAAACCCGGTGATCAGGTTAAACAGCGTCGTTTTGCCCGCCCCGTTCGGACCAATGATGCTAACAATCTCGCCTTCATTGACGTGCAAACCCATATAATCCACGGCATTGAGTCCGCCGAAGCTCTTGAGCAGCCCTTTCACCTCAAATAATGTCATGAGCCTGTCCTGTTGGTGTGATTGCAGCCAGTTACGGGGTAACTGTTCGGCTTTAACTTAGCGGTTGTGGAGACGGCGGACAACAAAGGATTTCCACCGCGCCGCGTATGATTATAGTCTGCCGCTACGACCAGGGCAATTTCTATTGCAGCAGGGTAATTGAGGCACAGCCCCCTTCCTCCCAGGAGAAGGGGGGCTGTCGGGAGTGGAGCGTTCTTACCCGATCATTTTTCAATGTGCAAGCAACCGGTTCTCTCTCCCAGGCGGCAGTGAAATATGCCGGCAGATTCTGCTACTTGACGATACCGATGGAAATGTGATTGAATGTAGCTGTATCCACTTCATTTACGCTGTTGTCAGCCAGTAGTTGCGTCAACGATTATGACCGCCATTTCTTCCGCGCTGTACAAGCGCCTGCACCAGACTCTTTTGACCTGCGCCCCAACGTCCAGCGACCGCGAACTGCGGGCGTTGTTTGTGGATCGGCGGGTGGCTGCCTGGCGCGATTCGCTGCCAGAAGCCAACAGCCCGGCGCGGCGGGTAGAACTGCTCATTGATTTCTTGGCGCGGCAGCAAGATGAGGCGGGCAATAATGGGCTGGTCTTACTTCTGGAACTGCTGGGCGAACGCCTGAATCCGGGCGATCGCTGCCTGGCTGAACTGCCGTCTTTGATCCGCGACCTGGCGGAAGAATTGCAAGGGGGGCTGCCTGATGAATCGGGCGCTTTGCCCGACGAGCCAGCCCCCTATTGCGGCCTGGCGGCGTTTGGTCACGATCAGGCGACTTTTTTTTATGGACGGCAGGAGGAGATTGAGGGGTTGTGGCGGCTGATCCAGCACAACCCTTTTGTGGCGGTCACGGGGGCTTCGGGGCGCGGCAAATCTTCGCTGGTGGCTGCCGGCATTTTACCCCGCGCCGCCGCCCAATCGCATCCCATCCTGCACTTTGTTCCTGGCAGTCGCCCCTGTTACGCCCTGGCGGCGCAACTGTCCGCCCTGATAAGCCCATCCGACCAGGCGGATTACGCCGACCGGGTGGATGAACTGGAACAAAGATTGCTGGCCCGCAGCGACGGCGCCGACACCCTGCTGGCGGCCTGGCTGGCGCGCCAGCCACACCGGAAAACCGTCTTTATCTTTGTAGACCAGTTTGAAGAACTGTTCACGCTGACCACAGATGACGGGCAACGCCGCCAGTTTGCCGCCAATCTGGCGGGGCTGGCGCAGGAGGCGGTGCGGGTGATCGTAGCGCTGCGGCTAGATTTTGTGGATCAGGCGATGGCGCTGGCGGAATTGAGCCAACTGCTGGCGCGGCATCAGTTTGTGTTGGGCCCGTTGAGCAAAACGGGGCTGCAGGAAGCCATTACTCTGCCGGCAGAAAAACGGGGGGCGCGGCTGGAAAAGGGGCTGGCAGACGTTATTTTGCGCGAGGTGGATCACCGTCCGGAGGCGCTGCCGCTGCTGCAAGCGACCATGATCCAACTCTGGCAGCGGCGGGTGGGGCGCTTGTTGACCCATGAGGCGTTCAGCGCCATTGGCGGCGTCGGGCAAGCTATTGAGTGGGCGGCAGAGGAGGTTTATAACGGGCTGGATGAACAGGCGCAGCGGCTGGCGCGACACCTTTTTTTGCGGTTGGTGCATTTGAATGAGCGGGGCGAGTACAACCGCAGCCGCCTCAGCCGGATGGATTTGCCGCTGGCTGGCGTGGAGCCTGCTGTGTGGGACAGGCTGTTGTGGCAGTTGTCTGGGCAGCAGGTGCGGTTGGTGACGGTTAATGCCGGCATTCTGGAATTAACCCACGAAAGTATCATCGTCGCCTGGCCGCGCTTGGGGCGCTGGCTGGACGAAAACCAGAGCCAACTGCTGGTGTGGGGCCGCCTGACTCAAGCAGCCAGGGTGTGGCAGGAACATGAGCAAGATGCCAGCTTCCTCTATCGCGGCGCGCAACTGGAACAGGCGAAAACGCTGCTGCCCGCCGCCGAATTGAACCAACAAGAGAGCCGTTTTCTGCAAGCCAGCCTGCTGGCGCAGACGCAGCAGCAGAATGCGGCACAGGCGCAGGCAGCCGTGGCCGGGACGCTTTCCCGTTTTGCCTGGGGGCTGCGCATCGTTTTGACGCTGTTGCTGCTGGCAGCGACGGGCGCGCTCGTTTACCGCCAATGGCTGCGCCAACAGGCGATTGACCTGGCTGGGGAATTGGCGTGGGTAGACGCTGGCGTAATCCTGATGGGCGCAAACGCGAACCAACCAGAAGCCAGCCCATCCTGGACGGCGGCGGTAGATGGTTTCTATATGGAACCGTATGAGGTGTCGAATCGCCAATACCGCCTCTGTATGCGGGCGGCTTGCGCTGAACCTAAAAGCGTCACTGGCGATTTGCAAAACGAAGCCAGCCTTGATCTGCCAGTGGTTGGCGTCAGCGCCGCGCAGGCGTGGCGTTATTGCCAGTGGATAGGGCGGCGTCTACCGTTGGAAGTGGAATGGGAAATGGCTGCGCGCGGCGTGGAACTGCGCCCCTGGCCCTGGGGAGACGCCGAACTGGATGAGACGCGGGCCAACGTGGCTTTTGGCCCGCAGGGTAGCGAACTTCAGCCGATAGATAGCCTGCCTGCCGGCAAAACACCCTCTGGCATTCACCACCTTGCCGGCAACGTCTTTGAATGGACTTCTACCCGTTATCTGTCCTATCCTTACGATGATCCATATGCTCTGGCTGCGGTGTGGGATGGCCGCGCCGCCGACGCCACGTTGGCCGTGCGCGGCGGCAGTTACCAGGTTGGTTCCATCCTGGCTCAGCCCACCTTCCGCATTGAAGCCCAAACTGACGCCGCCCGCCCCGACCTGGGTTTCCGTTGCGCCGCTGATGGGCAGCCCCCTGAAGGAGGTGATTGACTGTCCAGACAGATGTTTCAGGTTGGTACAAGAGATGACCATTGACGCAGGTGAAACCTGAAAGGTTTTCCTCGAGGATCTGAACGGTTATATTCTGCTAACTCAGTCAGGAGACAAACCATGGAATACAATTCTGAACTTATATTCGAAGCTCCCCAGCCCGTTATTCAAGTTTTCGGCCAGATCGAGCAGGGCGAGAACCTCTTTCGCATTCAGGTTACCGGGCCGGAATCGCTTGTTACTCACTATATGGAGACCGCTCCCTTGCAACTGCGGCTGATCAATGCCGAGGAAGCAGCAGCCATGCTGGAGGAGATGGCTGGCCCTCAGGGAAGCAGCTATCCGAACGAACCCGATGAACGGAAATCCCCGCCATTGGCGCAGCCGGTCGAAGCGCTGGATATTGGCATCTATGTGGTGAACAGCGATGGCGCACAAGGCGCGCTATATCTGGAAGAAGACCCTACAGTAGCCTGGGGCGGCGAACGCCGCTACTACATCAGCGGCGCCGGTCGCGCCTGGGCCAGTTGCCAGACGAGCTTTGGCGACGCTGACCTGTACCTGGATGAGTATCATCCGGGAGTTGGCTGGGAACTGCGCCAGGCCAGCGTGAACGCTGGCGCCAGCAGCGACACGGTAGACCGCAATCAGGTTTATACGGGTAACTGGCGGCTGCGCGTTTATGGTTACCGCGATAGCACCTATACCTTAATGGGAATTTTCCCGCAGGCGATCTTCTAACGCGCCCCGATCGCTGCCGGCTGCTGGGGGTTATTTGGGGTGCAAACGCGCCTCAATGACCCGTAAGCGGCAAACCCCGCCACGCTTTGGGAAGGAGAACTGTCGCTGCCTGTATCGGACATGCCTGATTTTGGGGCAGGAGCGCCAGCGTCTTACCCGTCGTCGAGCGGGCAGGATGCCCACGCTACAAAAGGATGCCCCAAAATTGCTGATTGCTTTTGAACTCATTATAATGGCGGGCATGAACGTCGAAGCGCGCCAGAGGATAAAACATGCAACACGGCCTGGCTGCTGAGCCAGCGGCGGGCGGAAGTTTTGCCGGCATTCGCCGCCATCTGCGCGAACTGATCCACTACCGCTTCCTGCTGCGCAATCTCATCGCCCGCGATCTCAAAGTCCGTTACAAGAACTCCCTGCTGGGCGTTCTCTGGAGCCTGCTCAACCCCCTGTTGATGATGGTGGTCTTCAGCCTCATCTTCACCATTTTCCGCAACGAGGGTATCCGCGACTATTCGGTTTTCTTTCTGGTGGGCCTGATCCCCTGGAACTTTTTCAGCGCCTCCCTGATGTCGGGCGCCGTTTCTATCACCAGCAACGATTCCCTCATCAAGAAAGTCTACTTTCCGCGCGAACTTCTGCCCACCGCGGCGATACTGTCCAATCTGGTGCATTTTCTCATTGCCCTGCTGGTGCTGGTCGTCTTTCTTTACGGCTCCGGTTTGGGGTTGACCATTCATGCCCTGTGGGTTCCCGTTATTTTACTCACCCAGCTTATTTTTACGTTGGGTCTAAGTCTGCTGTGCAGCGCGCTGCACGTCTTTTATCGCGACGTGGTTATGATTCTGGACGTGCTGCTGCTGGCTGGCTTCTTTCTTACCCCCATCTTCTATCCGTTGGAGCTTTACGGCGCGCAGCAAACAATTGGCGGCATAACGTTTGTGCCGGCGCAGTTGATGCGCTGGTTTAACCCGATGGCTTCCATTGTGGACGCCTACCGCACTGTGCTGTGGGGTACAACGGGCAGCCTCGGCCCCGCCCCCATGGACCTGGCTTTTCTGGCCCGCACGCTGGTGACAGCCATTGTCACCTTTGCGGCAGGTTATGCTGTCTTTGCCCGCACCCAACACCTCTTCGGGGAAAAACTGTAACGCTGCCTTCCATTTCCTACATCGTTCTGCTATGACCCGCTGGATTGTTCGCTGCCCGTTTCCTCACGCTGTTTTTGCCCTGCTGCTGCTAGTGGCCGGGTTGGCTGGCTGCCAGCCTTCAGGGCAGTTTGGCGCGCCGCGCGCCGCGGCCCCCCCCACCTTCATGCCTACAGTCGTCGTGGCGGCGGCTTCGCCCACGTCCCTGCCAGAGACAGGGGCAGCGTCGCTGCCTACGCTGCCCGCCACATCTGTTTTCTCCGCTACGCAGACGCCTGCGCCGTTAACCGCAGTTGCTGAGTCCAGCGCGGCGGCCCCATTCGCGACGGCTGTGGCTATGGTCACCCCCACGCGCACGCCTGTTCCTTCGCGCACGCCCACTGCCACGCCCACGCCTGCGCCGCAGTGGGTTTCTACCGTGGCTGTGCCTACGCCCAGACCCAACAGTGTTGATTCCCGCGATGTGCCCATTCCCACCGCCGTGCCCACGTATGAACTGCCTGCCGGCACGACCAACATTCTGCTGTTGGGCAATGACATTCCGTTGAATGCCGGCATAGCCAACACCGACACCATCCTGATTGCCTCCGTCAACACCAAAAATAAAACAGCCGCCCTGCTTTCTCTGCCGCGCGACCTGTACGTCTACATCCCCGGCTGGCGTATGGCGAACATCAACCAGGCTATGTCTCGCGGCTCTAATGCCGGCTATCCTACCGGCCCTATCGGCCTGTTAAAGGACACTATTCTCTACAACTTCGGCGTCCCCATTCACTACACCGTCCAGATAGACTTTGCCGGCTTCAAACAAGTCGTAGATGCGCTGGGTGGAGCAGATATTGCCGTGGGATGCAGTTTGACAGACTGGCGGCTCAAATCTCCTGACCTGGACATCAACGTAGAGGAAAACTGGGAGCGGTTCACCCTGGCGCAAGGGATGCACCACATGGACGGCGATCTGGCGCTCTGGTATGCGCGTTCGCGCATTACCACCAGCGACTTTGATCGCAACCGCCGCCAGCAGCAGCTTTTACAGGCATTGCTTAACAAAGGCGTTGATCTGAATTTGATTAAAGACGTGCCTGCCTTGTGGACTACCTACCAGGAAACCGTGCGCACCGATCTGGATATAGGTCGCATCTTGCAGTTAGCCGCCGTGGCCCCAGGCATCCGGCAGAATGGCATCCAACATCTGCATCTCCGCCCCGACGACATGATAGCGTGGCGTCCGCCAAACTTCCAGCAGGATGTGTTCCTGGTTAATTGGGAAACGGCTGGGGACACGGTGCAGCGCCTGTTTACCCTGTCCAGCCTGAACCGCGCCAATCGCGTACCCATCTTTGTAGAATTGATCAACCATACGGGCAACCCCGACATGGCTTTGCTGGCTGCCGACAATCTGGCCTGGCAAGGGTTCATTCCTATTATTGGCGATGCCGGCAGCGACGTGCAGTCGCAGACGGAAATCACCTACTACGCCACGTCCTTTAAGGGTTCCTACGATTGGCTGTTAAGCTGGGTGCTGGATCAGGAGCAGTCCAGCTTTCTCTTAAACCAGGATGACGACGCCTATCCCTACGATTACCGCGTGGTACTAGGCGCTGACTTTAACCCCTGCCGCCGCCAGCAGTACGCCCCCCGCGAAAATCTACCCCTGCCCACCCCAGTAGCCACGCCTTGAGAAGTCTTTTAACACCCTCCTGGGCAATTTCGGGCGCGTATGCGCCTAAAATTGCCCCTAAAAATGGGGTGTTGCTCCCGCCGCAGGTGGGAGCGACACCCCTTTCTGCCCGAACCCCACCCAAATTGCCCCGATCCCATGCTAAAAGCTAATCGTGTGCGTATAATCATGCGCTGTGGTCTGGCGATCAGCCGCTGTCGCGGCGTTTGCTGCCCGCCAGTTTCGTTTCGTGCCAATTCTATCCTGTCTATGACCGTGGCCCGCGCACCCGACCCCGGTCAACGGACCCTTATTTTCGCCGGGTTTCCCACGAGCCAGGCGCATCACGAGGCGTGAAATTCACCCTTCATACCTCACCCTTCACAATTTCCAGGAGGAATTTTGTCCATGAATGACAAGCGTGAAATATTGGGGTGGACAATGTACGACTGGGCCAATTCGGCCTTTAGTACTACCGTGGTCACCGCTTTGCTCGGCCCGTACATTCTGGCGCTGGCTTCAGCCAGCGCTGAGCCGCTCGTTTTGCTGGGCATCACCATTGAACCGGCCGCCATTTTCCCCTTTTCTGTTTCTTTGTCCGTCTTATTACAGGTTTTGTTCCTGCCCTTGTTGGGAACGGTGGCCGATTACACCCATTTGAAGAAGAAGATGATGATGTCCTTCGCCTACGCGGGCGCAGTGTCCACCATCTTGCTGTTTTTCGTGCGCGCGGATATGCCCATTTTCCATACCAATGGGGCCGTATTGGTGGGCAGCTTGCTTTTCATCGTGGCTAATCTCTCCTTTGGGGCGGCGATTGTGTTTTATAACGCTTTTTTGCCCGACATCACCACGCCAGACCAACGCGATGCCGTCAGTTCGCGCGGTTTTGCTTTTGGGTATCTGGGTGGCGGGCTGCTGCTGCTGTTGAACCTGGGGCTGCTATCGGTGATGGAAGATACCGCCTTAGCCGTGCGCATCAGTCTGGCTAGCGCTGGCGTCTGGTGGCTTGTCTTCACCATCCTTTTCCCGCAAAGACGGCTGGTGCAGCGCGCCCCTGCCCGGCAACTGGCTGCTGGCGAAAACCTCTTTTCACATGGCGTCAAACAAATTATGCACACCCTGCGCGAAATGCGCAGCAAATATCCCGTCACCCTGCGCTACCTGATTGCTTACCTCATCTACAACGATGGCATCCAGACCGTTATCGTCGTCGCCGCCGCTTATGCGGCGGATGAGTTGCAAGTTGAAGCGCAGACGATTTTGCTGCTGGTGCTCATGATCCAATTTGTCGCTTTTGGCGGCGCGCTCCTCTTTGGTTACATGGCGCAGCGTATCGGAGCTAAACGCGCTATCATGATCAGCCTGGTACTCTGGTCTGGGGTGGTCATTTACGCTTTTGCTTTCCTGACCAACACCGTGCAGCTTTTTGCCCTGGGTGTGGTCATTGCCCTGGTATTGGGCGGATCCCAGGCGCTTAGCCGCTCTCTCTTCTCGCAAATGATCCCTGCTAACCAGGAGTCAGAGTATTTTGGCTTCTATGAGATCAGTGAGCGCGGCACTTCCTGGATCGGGCCCATTGTCTTTGGTCTGGCGGTGCAAATAACCGGGGAGCAGCGCCCAGCCATCATCTCTCTGATCATCTTCTTCGTACTGGGTCTGATTTTGCTCAGCCGCGTGAACGTGGGCCAGGCTATTATGGATGCCGGGCACGATCCAGCCGGCGTTGTCCTGTAATCATTAGACGTACGGGTGCGAGGCGCTGGCCACAGGAGTCCCAACTGACCAAAACCATCCGGCCAGTGCTTTGCACCACCTATTTATTTCACCATGTCGCAAATTGCAAATCAATTCTCTTTTCTCTTGTTTGTCGTGCCCACCGTGCTATTGGGTATCATCTTGTTGCTGCGGGACAGACGCACGCCGCTGCGCCTGGCGGTGGCCAGCCTGATTCTCTTGCTGTTAGTGGGCGGTTATTTCTTACTGCGTCCTGGCGCCGCCAGTGGGTCAGCCGAGGATGTGGAAGTGCTACTGGTGCAGCCAGCTACGCGGCCCGTCTTGTTAGAGATTTACTCCAACTACTGCGTTGGCTGCCTGCGGGCTGAGCCTGTTGTAGACAGTCTGCGAGAAGAGTGGGGAGACGCCGTGGAAGTCGTGCGGCTGAACATTAACGAACCCCGTTCCAGTGAACTGGCTACTCGTTTTAACTTCCAGTTTACGCCTACGTTTATCCTGTTCACGCCCGATGGGGAAGAGGTGTGGCGGCAGGTGGGCGGCATTGACGCCGCCGCTGTGCGCGCCCAGGTGGACGCCTTGATTCAAGGTCAGACCGAAACGTGACTGCCCATGAATGACAGGTCGGTTTTGCTTTTCTTCATGGATGGGGTGGGGATGGGCGAACCCGATCCCGAAGTGAATCCATTTGTAACGGCTCATTTGCCCCGTTTGACCGGATTGCTGGGGGAGGGTTGGTATCTGGCTGAGCGGGGGCGGGTGACGACGGCGCGAGCCACGCTGGTGCCCACGGATGCCAATCTGAACATGCCGCGCAGCCCACAAAGCGCCACGGGACAGGCCACCATCCTCACGGGGCGCAATGTCAGCGCCTTGATCGGCCAACATTACGGTCCCAAACCAGACAGCCAGATTGCGGCGATCCTTGCCGAAGGCACGCTGTTTCAGGAAGTGGTGGCTGCCGGTGGGCGGGCGGCGTTGATTACGCCTTATCCGGAGCGGTTTTTTGCCGGCATTGACAGCGGCCTGCGTCTGCTCTCTGCCGTCCCCCTGGCTGCCGTCAGCGCTGGTCTGCCTTTGATGACGGTGGATGATTTGCGCGCCGGGCGGGCTGTCAGTCCTGATTTTACAGGGCAAGCCTGGCAGGATTTCCTGGGCTACGACGACGTGCCCATCTTTAGCCTGAACGAAGCCGGGCGGCGCATCGCCCACATTGCTTATCAGCATCACTTCTCTTTCTTTGAACATTGGCCCACCGACCATCGCGGTCATCGCGGTTCGTTGGCGGAAGCCCGGCAGCATCTGGAGACGGTAGACGGGGCCATTGGTGGTATTTTGGACGCCTGGGCAGAGGCTGATGATCAGGGTCTGGTGATCATTACCAGCGATCATGGCAACATAGAAGACAAAACGCACCGCCAACACACACTAAATCCGGTGCCGACAATTTTGGTGGGGCAGGGGCATGCCCAATTGTCTCATTTGATCCACGACTTAAGCGATATTGCGACTGTAGTGCGGCAGGCGCTGCAACTTTAACTAAAAACTGGAGCAGTCTCCAAGACTGCTCCAGTTTGGGAACTACTTCTTATGCCGGCAGATTCCTTCGATTTCCGCGACGCCCTGCGCCATTTTCCTTCAGGCGTCACCATCGTCACCATCAAATGCGGCGACGTGATTCATGGCCTCACCGTGTCCGCTTTCGCCTCCATTTCTCCCACGCCTCCCTTGATTATGGTTGCCATTGACCATAAACATACCGCCTTTCCCCTGTTGCAAACGCCCGGCGCCGGCTTTGCTGTCAACATTCTGCACGAGGAACAGGTAGAGCTTTCTAACCGCTTTGCCTGGATGCCCGATGACGTGCGCTTTGATGTGGGGGACTGGGCAACCAGTGTCACAGGCGCGCCTATTTTGACCAACGCCATTGCCTGGCTGGACTGTACCATTTACGCTTCTTATGCTGCCGGCACGCATAACATTTACGTCGGCCAGGTTATGAGCAGCGGCGTCCCCCGCCCCGACGCGCCCCCCCTCGTCTACTGGAACCGTGAATACCGCCGCCTGGCTCTTTAGCTTCTTCGAAAAACAGATTCATGCGAAGACGCGGAGGGCGCGGAGAAAACATAGGGTGA
>CAYQYJ010000076.1:0-12015 GCA_964421605.1 uncultured Ardenticatenaceae bacterium
GGCGGCATTATCGTCACATGTATATCACCGAAAACAAATGGCGGGCTATGCGCTATGGCATTGAAGGCAAGTTGATTGACTTTGGCATTCAGGAAGAACGCCCGTATCATTTCTTAATGGAAGAACTGTTGGAGATTCTGGACGATGTGGTAGATGAGTTGGGCAGCCGCGAAGAAGTCAACTATATCCGCACTATCCTGAAAAATGGCACGAGCGCCGACCGCCAGGTGCGCGTCTATCGCCAGCACGGCGGCGATGAAAACCGGGCAGAGGCGCTAAAAGCAGTGGTAGATAACCTGGTGCAAGAAACGAAGCTGGGTTTGGGACTGGATTAGGTCTGGTCAAATTGCCAACCCACCCTAAAATGTGCGATGTTTGAAGTTGCCGGCAATCACAGTGCCGGCAACTTTCACATCCAACAATTCCGCATCGGTCACCTTAAACAAATCCCGATCGTAAATCGTCAGGTCAGCCTGCTTTCCAGGGGCAATTGATCCCGTCTGGTTTTCCTGCCCACTCGTATACGCCGCTGCCCAGGTGAAAGCGTGGATTGTCTCCGCCATCGTCAATTTCTGCGCGGCGAACCAACCATCAGGCGCATGACTGCCATCAGGCCGCCGTCGCGTCACTGCCGCATAAATTCCCAACAGCGGTTCAATGGGTTCAATCGGGCAATCAGAGCCAAACACCAACGTCGCCCCTGTATTTAACACCGTGCGCCAGGCATAACTGTACTGCGCTCGCTCTCCCCAATACCGATCCGCCATCTCCATATCCGACGTGGCGTGCGTCGGCTGCATAGAGGCAATCACCTCCAACTGCGCCAGCCGTCGCTCATCCGCTGGATGCAGCAACTGCACATGTTCAATCCGATGGCGCAACGGCTGCGGTGACGACAAACCGCGTTCCACGGCATTTGCCCCTGCCAGTCGCTCCGCCTCCTGGCGGCGAACAGCTTCGTACACGTCCAGCACATCGTGATTCGCCCTGTCGCCAATGGCGTGAACGGTGACGCTAAGGCCGGCAGCGCTGGCCTGGCTGGCAATTTGCAGCATCTCCTCTTTGTCCGTGACGGCAATGCCGCGGTTATCTGGTTCGCCGACATAAGGCGCTACCATCAGGGCTGTGCGCGGGCCCAAAGCGCCATCGGCAAAAATCTTGACGCCGCCCACCCGCAGCCAATCGTCGCCAAAGCCAGAGCGCAGCCCCACCGCCGCAGCCTGTTCAACGTAGCGAGCGGGGATGTTTTTGACTATGCGCAATCCAAGCTCTTGGTTCTGGCGCAACATTTGCAACGCCTGGAAACAAGTGGCGCCGTCAAAATCGTGCAGCCCCACCAAACCTGCGCGCCAGCAGTTGGCTTGCGCCTGGCGCATGGCGTCCGCCACTTCAGCCGCAGTGGGCGGCGGCACGCAGCGGGCTACCAGTTCCATGGCGTCTTCAAATAGAATGCCTGTGGGGTGACCTGTGTTATCACGTTGAATGTGCCCGCCTGGGGGATCGGGGGTGTGGGAGGTAATGCCGGCAATTTGCAGCGCGCGACTATTGACCCAGGCCGCGTGACCGCTTTTGTGATTAAAGATGGCGGGCTTGTCGCCTGTCACCGGATCCAGGTCTGCCGCCGTGGGAAAGCGACGGTCTACCCATAACTCCTGCGTCCAACCCCGCCCGCGCAGCCAGTCGCCTGGCTGCGCCCGTTCCGCCCCCATCGCTACCTGTTGCACAGCTTCCGCCAGCGTGGGAACCTCAAACAGGTCTATGTGACGCAGGCTAAGACTGTACCATTGAAAGTGTACATGCGCATCCACCAGGCCAGGCGTCACGCCGCGTCCTTGCAAGTCAATCCATTCGCCGCCAGGGGCCAGCAGCGCCTTCATGGCGTCATCGTCGCCGACCGCCAGAATACGCCCATGGGCTATAGCTACAGCCGTGACCCAGGGCTGCCGCGCTTCGACGGTGTGGATACGGCCATTCGTCAGAACCAGATCGGCTAACATAGTGATTCCAGCGGCCTACTGCTCTTTGACAATAGCCTCATAAATTGATTGCAACTCTTCATCGGAATAAAAGTGGATGACGACCTTGCCTGCGCCTTTCTTATTTTTCTGCACGCTGACGCGCGTGCCCAAAGAGTCGCGGAATGCGGCTTCCAAAGCGCTCAGTTCCGGCGGCGGCGAAGGCGTGGGCTTGGGCGGCGGCTTCTCGCCAGACTTAATTTTGCGGGCAATCGTTTCCGCCTGACGCACGCTGTAATCGTGCCTGATAATCAGGCGCATCAGGCTGAGTTGGGCCGCAGGCGTGGGCAGCGTAATCAAGGCGCGGGCGTGCCCATAGCTGATTTGACCACCACTCACGGCTGCCTGAACCTCCTCTGGCAGCTTTAATAACCCCACTTTGTTAGCTACTTCTGAACGACTCTTGCCTACCCGCTGCGCCGCCTCAGCCTGCGTCAGGGCAAACTCCTCCAGCAGTTGGTTATAAGCCATAGCCTCTTCAATGGGGTTCAAGTCCGCGCGCTGGATGTTTTCCACCAGAGCCAGTTCCAGGCGCGCCTGGGAAGAAACGTCCTTAATCACCACAGGAACGCGATTAAGATCCGCCAGGCGGCAAGCGCGCCAGCGCCGCTCGCCGGCAATCAGGGTATATTGATTGGGTTCATCCTGGGTGACAATAAGAGGCTGAATCAGACCATGTTCCCGAATCGAGTTCGCCAGCTCTTGCAAAGCTTCCGCATCGAATTCGGTGCGCGGCTGGTGCGGGTTGGGACGGATCGCATCAATGGGGACGGTCAAAATACCTGAATCAAAATCGGCGTCGCCGTCATGAGTCGGAATCAACGCCTCTAAACCGCGTCCCAACGCTTTTCTTTTTGTCATCATTGCTCTAGCTTACCCTTTCTGCTCGCGACCATTCGTTTTGGCGTAATCATTCTTGATCAACTCCGCTGCCAGCAGTTGGTAAGCCAGTCCACCCGGGGAGGTTGGAGCATACTGGTTGATAGGCTGGCCAAAGCTGGGAGCCTCGCTAAGACGGACGTTGCGCGGAATGATGGCCCGGAAAACTTGTCCAGGGAAATGGGCGCGCACTTCTTCTACCACCTGACGACTCAGATTGGTGCGCGCATCATACATGGTCAGGATGACGCCGCGTACGCGCAAGCCAGCATTTAAGTGGCGAGC
Source organism: uncultured Ardenticatenaceae bacterium (assembly GCA_964421605.1). Lineage (GTDB taxonomy): Bacteria > Chloroflexota > Anaerolineae > Promineifilales > Promineifilaceae > JAGVTM01. Next base: position 3,180 of record CAYQYJ010000076.1, read on the forward strand.
TACCAGTTGGATAGTTTGCACCAACTGCGACAAGCCTTCCAGAGCCAGATATTCACATTGCACAGGAATCAAGACGCCATCGCGGGCGGCTGTCAGGGCATTCAGCGTCAACATGCCCAGGCTGGGGGGACAGTCAATTAAGACGTAATCGAAGTCGCCCGCCACGGATTCCAGGGCAGCCTTCAGACGGTATTCGCGGGCAATCACGTTGACGAGTTCTACTTCTGCGCCTGCCAGGGCGGGATTTGCCGGCAGCAGCATCAGCCCCCACGCCGCATAGGTGACCATAGCCATATTCGCCGTCACCTGTTCCAGCAAGAGGTTATAGGTCGAAACGCGAATGTTTTCCTTGCGAAAGCCAAAGCCAGATGTGGCGTTGGCCTGGGGGTCCATATCTACAACCAATACCTTACGCCCGCTGGCTGCCAGATAGGCGCTCAGGTTAATAACGCTGGTGGTCTTACCGACTCCCCCTTTTTGATTGGCAAATGCGTATATTTTTGTCATAGGGTGTGCAGTCGTCTCAACTGGTCATGTGGGCAAGGAGCCGGCCTTTAGCAGGCAAATCGGGCTGCGTCACGGCAGAGGATGCCACCTGAACCGCATGACGGGCAGCGTCCCAGGGCGCGTCAGTCGGATTTGTGCGCTGCGCCTGCCAAAAGTATAAATGAAAAGCGGCGGCAAATATATCGCCAGCCCCCGTTAAGGAGCCAACAGGAACAACAGGTGCGGGAAAATCACGCGCCTCATCTGCCCAAAAAACAGTGCAGCCCCGCTCACCGCGGGTGAGTATCAGCAGCCGCGCCCAACGGCGATATTGCTCTAACATAGCCGGCTGCAACAAATCTTCCTCGCTGAGGGTGACGACATGAGCCAGCGGCAGCATCGCCGCGGCTTTTTCCCAGGCGCATGGGTAGACGTTGCCCGCCTCGTCCCAATGGCGCAGCCATCCTTGAGGCGTCAGGCCTATCAGGCTGTCCGGAAAGGCGCAGAGCAATTCCGGGTCAACTTCGTCAGCTACTGGGCCCAGATGCACCATGGGCGTTTGCCGCCAGGCGGTGGGTATAGAGGGCAATCCTATCCGCTCAGCCACACCGTGTATCTTTTGCCGGCGACCCTGGGGCGTGTAAATGTTCTCAAAAGTAGTGCTTTGGGCGGCGGGTATGTTGTGCACAGCAATGTCTGGCAGGCATTGCGCCACATCCAAATCCGAGCCAACGCTGGTCACAATGGCGGTCGCGCAACCGAGGGAGTGGGCGGTTATGCCGGCATAAGCCGCCGTCCCTCCTATTTCATACCCCGTTGGGTTCAAGTCACGGACGACGTGCCCTATGACCAGATAATCAAAATGACGCGGCAATGATGCCTCCTGCATTCACAATAACCCGCCGTCTTCCCAGACCAACCAGGAAGCTGGGGTTGGGTGATGGCTCTGATTCTAACATATTCGCAGTAATGGTCTAATCTCAGCCTGTACCTGAAACTGTATTATTTCATGCTCACGCCCCTCTACTATACTATAGAGAGGAGAGATGTTGGCCATCCTCTACCTTTTGTGCTGTTATCACAAATAAGAAACTGCATTAACTGTTATGAATTGCTGTTGCCAGACCAGACTTGCGGTGCTACCATAGCGGATGTTTGGCTATTGCCTACAACTGCTTCACATAATTGTGTTGCTACCCGAATAATCCGCTCTCCCTTCTTTATTTGCCCTGGCAACCAACCTGCTGGCTTAATCTCGATTCATTGCGAACTATTCCCACAAGAAATCGCTACAACTGTCGTTATTATTCTTGATAGATTCAAGGAGGTATCATGAAACGTGCGCTCCCCTTTGTGAGGATAGGCTTACTCACGATGGCGTTAGCCTTTCTCGTCGTCAAGATGGCTGGCGCAGCATCCTCAGCAAACATTAGCTCTTACCAGCCGCTGGCGGCAGATTCGTTGGCTGCGCCGGGCAGGATCGTTGTCAAAGTGGCGCCAGCCATCGCCCAGGCGTGGCGCGCCAGCCAGGAACTTTCGGCGCTAACGGCTACACCTGGCGGCATGGCGTCTCTGCTGCGTCACTATCAGGTGGAGGGGGTAGTGCCGGCATTCACCGCCCTGGAGGACACGCCCCTGACCCGAAAACATGGTCTGGATCGCATCTTCGTCCTGCGCGTCCCCCTGGACACCGACGTGTGGCGTATGGCTGCTGACCTTAACCTTAACCCTCTAGTGGAATACGCTGAACCTGTTTACCTGGCCCAAGCCTTGCAGACGCCGAATTTGATTCCCAATGATCCCCTCTTACCTGGCGACTATGCCCCGTTTCAGGTCAAACTCCCCCAGGCCTGGGACCTATCCACAGGTCACCCACTGCTGCGTATTGCTATGCTGGACACAGGCGTAGATTACAATCACCCCGATCTTGCCGGCAACGTCAATACAGCGATTGATTACGATTTTATAGACATGGACAACGACGCCATAGATGGCGACGGGCATGGCACAGGCACAGCCAGCGTCGCTGGCGCAGTCACCAACAATGCCCAGGGCATGGCTGGCACATGCTGGAACTGCGACCTTATCCCCATCCGCGTGGGCGGAGAAAGCATTATTCCGGGTTTGCCTCCAGTCATCCACTTTGGATCTCTGGAAGTCGCTCAGGGTATCGAATATGCCGCCACGCTACAAGCCAAAGTCATCAACATGAGTCTGGGGGGGCAATGTTCTGACTTGTGGGCGGACACCGTCAACTTTGCCTACGATTCAGGCGTTACACTGATAGCCGCCGCGGGCAACATTGTCCCGTTCGTCGTCTACCCCGCTAAACATGAGCGTGTACTCGCTATATCGGCCACCAACAGCGACGGGCTATTTGATAACTTCTCCTCCTATGGGCCAGAATTGGACCTGGCAGCCCCCGGTATTGATGTTCTCTACGCCCAACCTGGCGGCGGGTACGGCGTGGGGAGCGGCACTTCTTACGCTGCGCCGCGCGTTGCCGGCGTAATTGCCCTGATGCTGGCACGTAACCCTGGTTTATCCAATGCCGAAGTCCGTCAGATTTTGCGCAACACCGCGGAAGACCTGGGAAACCCAGGATTCGATATTTACTATGGTTATGGGCTGCTGAACGCTTATGAAGCCGTAGCCGCATCCTTAACGCCCCCTGACCCGGTTTATGCTCCACCACCTGCCACCTGCGGCTGCCTCCTGGAAGAGGTAGTACCCAGTACACCTGCCAACGAAAGCCGTCTGGACACGCTGCGCCGCTTCCGCGACGAAATATTACAGACCAGCCCCTACGGGCAGCGCCTGACACAGTTGTATTATCGCCACTCAGCCCAGGTTGCCGGCTTGATATTCCACGACCCCCGGCTGGCGGGACAACTGCTGGAACTGTTGGCAGCGGGAGAGCCGTTGATCACATCATTGCTTAATCATGATGGACAGGCTAAACTCAGTCGCGATTTGATTGTGAAAACTGACACTTTTGTCCACGTCCTGGCAAGTAGAGCAAACCCGGAACTGCGCCAGGATTTGCTGCAAATGTGGGATCAGCTAGATTTGTGGTCATTTGTGGGCAAAACGGCTCACGACCTACAATTGGCAGTCAACCAACTCCAGTAATTAGCTGGGAAGCGCACCGTGGCCACGCTTCCTGGCTTGACAAGCAGCATGGCAATCGGTAGTATGCCAAACGACAGTGGTCGGCAATATGCCGGCTTTTTCCCCATGACAAACCTGGAGAAATTTGGGTTTTTGCCGTAAAATTGAACAGAACTAGCGTTTTCAGGTAAATACTGTTTTGACCTGGTCGGGTACCAGGAATGAGCCAGCATTTGCCTTCACAGAAGCCTGCTTTACCTTTACGGTTTCCGTTGCCCTCTTACCTGACAGGTTGCATCGCAGGTTGTTGCCCCAGGCAAATACGCTAGAGGAATGTAGGTGAACGTAAATGAAAGACCAATTTGAGTTTATTGCTTTGACGCCGCCAGGTTTTCCTGATCCGTCGCTGGCTATTGCCGCCAGTCGCGCCCACGACATGGGTGTTCTGGACCTGACCTATACGCCGGAATACGCCGTCGCCCTGAAAATTTCCCGAAAATTGGCAAGCTTCGCCACAAATTCCTACGGGTTGAAGGTACGCGCCGATCAGAACGAACTGCTCAGCCAACTGCTGCCCCAACTCACCCCACCGCCGCACACCCTCATCATTACAGGCCACGATGAAGCAAAAATCCAACAGCTAATCGCCCTGGCGCATGAGCGCCAGATGCGCGTTTTGCTGGAAGTCACCAACCTGCCCCAGGCTCGCCTGGGAGCACAGGCAGGCGTCGCCGGCTTGATCGCCAAAGGGCACGAAGCAGGCGGGGAAGTTGGCGAGGAGACGACCTTTATCCTGCTGCAATCCCTGTTGAAGAACCTGTCCCTGCCCATTTACGCCCAGGGCGGCGTCGGGGAATACACCGTCGCAGCCTGTTTTGTAGCTGGCGCAGCGGGCGTTGTGTTAGATTCGCAGTTGTTGTTGGCGCGCGAATCCCGTCTGCCAGCATACGTGAAAGAGAAAATCGCCGCAAAGGGTGGCGCGGAAACGGTTTGCCTGGGACGAGAAGTAGGGCAATTGGTTCGCTTTTATGACGCCCCTGGACTGGAGGCTGCCGCCGCCGTGCGCGTGGCGCTGGCAGAGTTGGCTGCCGCAGAGGATATGTCCCCAGCAGCCAAACTTACTGCCTGGCGCGAAGTCATGGCGCAAAAAGTCGGCTGGCGCAACATACACCAGAATGTTCTCCTGATGGGCCAGGATGCTGTTTTTGCCGCCCCGCTGGCGCAAAAGTACCACACAGTCAGCGGGATTATTACCGGGCTGCGTGAAGCCATTGAAACCCACGTCCAGATTGCCCAAAATCAGCAACCGTTCACCAAGAATTCCTCGCTGGCTCAATCCCATGGCACACTTTACCCTATCGTCCAGGGACCCATGGCCCACGTCAGCGACCGGGCAGCGTTTGCGCTGGCTGTGGCTAAGGCCGGCGCCCTGCCATTCCTCTGGCTGTCGGACAGGAATCAAGGGGGCATCCTGCCTCTGCTAGACGAAACCAGTCGTCTCCTGCGGGATTATCCCTGGGGTGTGGGCATCGCGGCTGACGGGTCAGAAGCGCTGCGGCAGGAACAACTAGATGCGGTGCTGCAAATAAAGCCAAAATTTGCCGCTATAGACGGGGAGCGACCTGAACTGGCGTTGTCCCTGGAAAAACAAGGGATTGCCGCCTACCTCCAGGTATCCTCCCAGGATGCGTTAACCAGTTTGCTGTCGCAAGGCGTAAAACGCTTTCTCTTTGTGGGGCAGGAGGGAAGCGGTTCTATCAGTCCCCACCCCAGTTTTGTCTTATGGGATGGGGTGGTAAGCGCCTTACTGCAATACCTGACGGAAAACCGTGAGGTTTATACGCCTGACTATCATGTTCTCTTTGCGGGTGGCATTCACGACGCGACTTCCTCAGCGATGGTGGCGGCCCTGGCTGCGCCTCTGGTGGAGCTAGGCGCATGTATTGGCGTACTCATGAATACCCCCTACCTGTTCACAGAAGAAGCCGTGGCGACACAGGCAGTGCTGCCGGCATTTCAGGAAGCAGCCGTTCGCAGCCAGGAGACTGTGGTAATAGAAACAGAACCAGGACGTCTGCTCCGCCTTCTGCCAGATACGCGCCGCGAAACCTTTGCCGAAAGCAAAGAAATGCCCGTAATGGGGCAAGTAGCGGCGCTGCGCAACAATGTCTGCACGCTGGCAGAATTACACGAGGACGTAGCCGTTAACGGTATGAAGCAGTTGCAAAGTATCCAGGCGGTGCGGCAAAAAAGTATTTCCCTGCCGCAAACTAATCCATCGCAAATAGCCATTATCGGTATGGCCTGCCTCTTGCCTGGCGCAGGGGACCTGAAAACGTATTGGGAAAACATCCTGAATAAAGTAGATTCCGTCATTGAAATACCCAAGGAACGATGGGATTGGCGGCGCTACTTTGACGAAGACAAGAAAACGCGGGACAAAATCTACTCCCGCTGGGGTGGGTTCATTGATGATGTGGCATTCAATCCATTGGAGTATGGAATGCCGCCCAACTCTGTCAAATCCATTGAGCCCGTGCAGTTGCTCATGCTGGAAGTCGTCAAAGCGGCCCTGCGGGATGCCGGCTACCAAAGCCGAACCTTCCCCCGCGAAAAGACTTCTTGCGTCATTGCCGTTGGCGGCGGTCTGGGCGACCTGGGCACGCAGTATGGCTTCCGTTCATACGTGCCTCATTTCCTGGAAGGGGAATCAGACGACGTTATTGAGCGATTGTCACAAAAGCTGCCCGAATGGACCGAAGACAGTTTCCCTGGCATTCTCTTGAACGTGCTGGCCGGGCGCGTCGCCAATCGGTTTGACCTGGGCGGCGCTAACTTCGTGGTGGACGCCGCCTGTGGCTCCTCGCTGGCGGCTCTGGATGCGGGCGTGAAAGGGTTAGAGCACCACGAAGTGGATATGGCTATTGTGGGCGCGGGCGAAACGGTGCAAAGCCCGTTTGGCTTCCTGGCCTTCAGCAAAACCCAGGCGCTCTCCCCCACGGGGCGCTGCCGTCCTTTTGACGCCAACGCCGACGGCATTGCCATCAGTGAAGGTCTGGCTGTCTTGATTCTCAAGCGGCTGGCAGACGCCGAGCGGGACGGCGACCGTATCTACGCGGTGATTGAAAGTGTGGGCGCGTCCAGCGATGGTAAAGATCGCAGTCTGACTGCGCCGCGCCCGGCGGGACAAATGCGCGCCGTGCGCCGCGCCTACGCCAAAGCCGGCATTGACCCGGCTACAGTCGGGCTGTTTGAGGCGCATGGCACAGGCACGAAGGTGGGCGATGTGGCTGAAGCCGAAACGCTGGACACAGTGCTGCGCCAGGCGCACGCCCGCCAGAAGAGCAGCGCTATTGGCTCAGTCAAGTCTATGATCGGTCACACCAAAAGCACGGCGGGATTGGCGGGCATGATTAAGGTAGCCCTCTCCCTTTACCACAAGGTGCTGCCGCCGACGCTGGTGAACACACCTAATCCCAAACTGTATAACGAAAGTAGCGCGCTTTATGTCAACAATGACCTGCGCCCCTGGATTCGCCGCCAACCCGGCGAAATCAGGCGGGCCGGCGTCAGCGCCTTTGGTTTTGGCGGCACGAATTTTCACGCTGTGTTGCAAGAGTATCAAGATTTCTTGCCTCCCCGTGCCATTCAGGAGCATTGGCCCGCGGAATTGATGTTGTTTGCCGGCAGCGATCAAGCTGAAATCAGCCGCCGCGTGGCTCATCTGGCTGGCTGGTTGGGTCAGGGAGACACTCCTCCGCTGCGGAATATTGCTTTTACGCTTTACCGCCAATATGCGCAGCGCATCGGCGAAAACGAGAACGGCGGCGTACAGACGCTGGCTCTGATCGCCAGTTCCCTTGACGACCTGAAGTTAAAACTGGCAGAGGCGGGTAAGCAGTTGGATGCCGGCAAAGAAAGCATCAACGACCCGCGCGGCATCTATTTTCAGCAGCGTCCGCTGCATCAAGATGGAAAGGTTGCCTTCCTTTATCCGGGTCAAGGCTCACAATATGCCAACATGCTGCGCGATTTAACTGTGCAGTTTCCCGCCGTGCGCGCCTGTTTTGAGCGCGCTAACGAGGCCCTGCAAGACAAGCTGCCGCAAGCGCTGAGCGAGTACATCTTCCCCGTTCCTACTCAGGACGAAGCGCAGCAGCAGGCAGACCAACAAGCGTTAACGGCTACCAACGTGGCGCAGCCCGCGTTAGCTGTAGCCAGTCTGGCTATGAACCAACTGCTGCACCAGACAGGCATTACGCCCGATTTTGTAGCTGGACACAGCTTTGGCGAGATCGTTGCCCTCTATGAGGCTGGCGTTTTCAGCGAGTCGGATATGCTGGCTGTGGCCGCGGCACGGGGACAGTTGATGGCTGAGGCAGCCGGGCCAGATGCCGGCACGATGGCCGCCATACGCGCTGGACGAGAAGTCGTCGCCGAAGCCGTTGCTGGCATTCCTGACCTGACGTTAGCTAACCTCAACGCGCCGCAGCAGACGGTTATTTCGGGCACGCACACCGCCGTCGAAATGGCTGCCGCCCGCCTCAAAGAACGTAATATCGGCGTCAATATGCTGAACGTGGCCTGCGCTTTTCACTCTTCCCTGGTAGCATCCGCCAGCGACAAACTGGCGGCATTCTTGCAGTCGGAAGTACAGTTCCACACCCCCCACATGGTGGCGTACGCCAACAGCACCGGACAGGCCTATCCGTCAGAACCGTCCCAAATCCAGGCGATTCTATCCAGCCAACTGGCGATGCCTGTGGAGTTTCAGCGAGAAATCGAAGCGATGTATGCCGATGGCGCGCGCATCTTTGTGGAAAGCGGCCCCAAAGGGACGCTCACAGGTCTTGTGGGCCAAATTCTCGGCGACAGACCCCACCTGGCTGTCGCCACAGACCACCCCAAGAAACACGGTCTGGAGAGCTTCGTGAAAGCGCTGGCTCAACTGGCGGCTCATGGTCTGGTTCTGTCGCTGGAGTCCATCTTTGAAAGCCGCCAGGTGACGCTGCTTGACTTCAACCAGGCTTACACCAATCCACAACGAGCCAACTATGGGCCGACAACCTGGTTAATCAATGGCGGGCGCGCCCGCCCCTGGCGCGAAGCCCAAATCAAACCAGAACCATTGCCAGAAGCCATTCGCATTAAGCTGCAAGAAACGCGAGACGACAAACCAGCGCTGCTGCCGGCAGCGCCTACGCCAACGCCAAAAGCGCCAGCCACGCCGCCGGTTACG
>CAYQYJ010000077.1:0-11947 GCA_964421605.1 uncultured Ardenticatenaceae bacterium
AAATCATCGAAATCCACCCCACCCCCATCCCCGCCGCCCTGCGCATGGCTGAACAAGGCGCAATCAGCGACGCCCCCAGCCTCATGGCTTTGCTTTTCTGTAAATCCAGATTGATGGAATTGCATTGGGCAGCGGCTGACCAAAGCGGTGTTTAATCTCTCTCATTTGCAGGAGTCGTCATGTTCAAATCCGCCCCTGTCCCCGATACGCGCGGCAAGTTTGGTCCCTATGGGGGCCAGTTTGTGCCCGAAACGTTGATGCCCGCGCTGGCGGCTCTCGCGGCCGCTTACGATGCTGCCCGCCAGGCCCCCGATTTTCTGGCGCAGTTCCAACAGTTGTTGCGCACCTACGTGGGTCGCCCCTCCCCCATTAGCCACGCACGGCGGCTCAGCGCCGCCCTGGGCGGGGCGCAAATTTACTTGAAGCGGGAAGACCTGAACCACACGGGCGCGCACAAAATCAACAATGCCCTGGGGCAGGCGTTGCTGGCGCAGCGCATGGGCAAGCGCCGCATCGTCGCCGAAACAGGCGCCGGGCAGCACGGCGTGGGCGCAGCCACCGCCTGCGCCCTGCTGGGGCTGGAATGTATCGTCTACATGGGCAGCGTGGACATTGCCCGCCAAAAGCCCAACGTGCTGCGCATGAAGCTGCTAGGGGCGGAAGTGCGCCCTGTGGAAAGCGGCAGCAAAACGTTGAAGGATGCCATCAACGAAGCCATCCGCGACTGGGTAACTCACGTGGAAACCACCCACTACCTGCTCGGCTCCGTTCTTGGCCCTCACCCGTACCCCATGATGGTGCGCGACTTTCAAAGCATCATCGGCCAGGAAGCGCGACAGCAAATGCTGGCGGAAACGGGTCGCCTGCCCGACGCCGTCATTGCCTGCGTGGGCGGCGGCAGCAACGCCATAGGCATCTTCCACGCCTTCCGTGACGATGAGCAGGTGGCCCTGATTGGCGTGGAGGCGGGCGGCGAAGGGATTGCTGGCGGTAAACACGCCGCCCGCTTCGCCGACCTGGCTATCTCCCGCGTGGGTGTGCTGCACGGCACGAAGAGCTTTGTCATGCAGACGCCCGATGGTCAAATCAGGGAGACGCACAGCATCAGCGCCGGGCTGGATTACCCCAGCGTGGGACCAGAACACGCCTGGCTGCGCGACCAGGAGCGCGCGGGCTACACCTACGCCACCGACGCCGAAGCGCTGGCGGCTTTCCAGACGTTGTGTCAGATGGAGGGCATTATCCCTGCCCTGGAATCCAGCCACGCCGTCGCCGAAGCGATCAAGCGCGCCCGCGCCATGCGCCCCGACCAGATCATCCTGGTCAATCTCAGCGGGCGCGGTGACAAGGACCTGGATACGGTGGTGCAGGCGCTAGACAAAGGATGAAGAAAGAAGGGGGGCGGCGTTTTGCGCTCGCGTGAATTGGTTGGGGAAAGTGCGGCATGAATGAACAGTGGGAAGCGAAGTTGCGCCGCCTGGGCGTGGTCAAAGGGGCGCGTCATTTGAAACCAGCGCCGCCGCCGTCGCTGCCGCCGTCCCCGCCCCCCAACCTTTCTGAGGCGGCAACTGCCGCCGAACCCCAACCTTTAACCATGCTGTTGCCGGGGCTGCGCCTGGAAGAAAATGATGAAGGCGCGTGTCTGGTTATTGACCACGTTTACCCGCTGACGCACCAGCACGGTGGGCACCGCGTGGGAGATTTGCTGCAATTTACGCCTACCACAGCTGTGCCTCTCTGCGGCGATTCGCGGCTGGCGGATCTCCGTTTTCAAGATTTCCTGTTTATTGACACCGAAACGACCGGACTGGCAGGCGCAGGGACATTTGCCTTCATGGTGGGGGTCGCCTTTTACGACGGTAACGCCTTTGTGGCTCGCCAATATTTCCTGCGCGACCACGATGACGAACCCGCCATGCTGCACGGGCTGGCGGCCCTGCTGCAAGAAAAGACAGGTTTGATCAGCTTTAATGGGCGATCCTTTGACCTGCCGCTGATTGATCGCCGCTATCTACTAAACCGTATGGGGCGCATGGTGGGGGTGGCGCCGGAGATGCCCCATCTGGATTTGCTGCCGCCGGCGCGCCGCCTGTGGCGGGCGCGATTGGGGTCGGTGGCTTTGATCGAGTTGGAGAAGAAACTGCTGGCGCTGCGCCGCAGTCAGGCGGATGTGCCCGGCTGGCTGATTCCGCGCCTTTACTATGAGTATCTGCAGCACGGGGACGGGCGGGATATGGCGCGCGTCTTTTATCACAATCAACTTGACCTCATCAGCATGGCGGCTTTGGCGCAGCAACTACTGCGCCAGTTTCACCAGCCGCAGCCATACGACGATGCCCGCGACCTGGTGAGCCTGGGGAAGTGGCAGAAAAATCTGGGGTGGGATGCGACAGCAGAAGCCAATCTGCGCCTGGCATTGGCGCAGCAGGACTTACCGCTAGAGGCGTACCAACAGGCGCTGGGCCTGCTGGCAGACCTGTTGAAGCGACAGGAACGGTGGCTGGAAGCCATAGAACTGTGGCAGCAGGCAGCGGTGACCAGTTATGATGACGTGTGGGCGCACGTGGAGTTAGCCAAATATTATGAGTGGCGCGTTCGCGACCTGGCGCAGGCGCAGCAGTGGACTGAGGCGGCGCTACGACTGGTCAATTCGTGGAGCCCTGCCCGCGCTTCCCTGGCGCAAACAGAACTGGCTCACCGCCTGGCGCGCATCTGGCGCAAGAAACAAGGTTTGCCTGACAACGAAACAGAATGAGACTCCATGCCTGACTAACCGTGATGGGACCAATCCTTTTCGCGATACAGCTTCATCGCATGTAAAATGCTTTCCAGCGCCTCCTGGCGCGGTTCCCAACCCACCGGTTTGACTTGCTTGCCTTCCAGGTCCTTATACCGCTCAAAAAAATGGGCAACTTCCCGCAAATAATGTTTCGGCACATCGTAGATATTGCGATAATCCTGATAGAGAGGATCATTAGCGGCCACAGCCAGCACCTTGTCGTCATGCGAATCCTGATCTAACATGCGGAATATACCAATTGGACGAGCCGTAATGACGCAGCCCGGAAAAGTAGGCTCCTTAATCAGCACCAGCACGTCCAACGGATCGCCATCGTCGTAAAATGTCTGCGGAATCAAGCCATAATCGGCAGGATAGTAAAAAGGGGAAGCCAGGACGCGGTTGAGGCGAATAAAGCCCCCCTCGTGATCAAATTCATATTTATTGTGGCTGCCGCCAGGAATTTCTACGAGGACGTGAATCAGTTCGGGCGGATTGGGACCAGTAGAGAGATCATGCCAGAGGTTCATACAATGTTCCTTTTATGCTCAGTGCAACGTGTCACAAATAAATGGGGAGCCTTCCTGAGAGCGATAATACCTCCACCCGTGGCAGAGACAGCGCCGGCCGCCCCAGGCAGGTTCTCACAAAGGCTAAGTTTATGACATAATTGCTCTCTGGGCTACTGTCCGGCAGCAAACGTTGAGCTTCTTTACGAACGATTACTTCGCGAAGCAATGAACTACGCCGCCATAGCAGACGAACTGCGCGCCTTTCTCGAAGACGCGCAACTGGTCGCCCCAGCCAACTTTCGCGGGCGCGCTCGCGCGCTGGCTCTGACAGACCTGGCGCGGGAATACATCCGCTATGGTCGCCAGGGGGAAAACCTGGCGGCGTTGCAGCCGGAAGCAGCCAGGCTGCGACAGCGTGTCCAGGAAACCAATGACCAGGTGATTCAATTCTGGCGAGAACAGATTCAGGCGGGGACCTGTGCGCCAGCAGCCTTGACCCAGTTCTGCATGGAAGTCGCCGGCCCGCCGCCAGAGAGCCAACTGCACGTGACCCCCACTGGACTGGATGAATTTATTAACGGACTGCTGGACATCGGTGAACAGCCCGGCGAAACCCGTCCACGCGAGCAGGAAATGATTCAATATGAGGCCGCGCCCGCTTCGGTCATCCTGGAACTGGCGCAGCAGGTCACGCTGGCGCCAGGGAGCATCTTTTATGATCTGGGCGCGGGGTTGGGAATTGTGGTAATCTTGTTTCATTTGCTGACGAGAGCAGCCAGCAAGGGCGTCGAGTTTGAACCAGCCTACTGCCAGGCGGCTGTGTCCAACGCCGCCCGCCTCAACCTGGACTGCGTCTCCTTCATCAACGCCGATGCCCGTGATCTGACTTACGCTGATGGCAGCCTCTTCTTCATGTTTACACCCTTTAAGGGGAAAATCATGCGCGATGTGCTGCACAGGTTGTATAGGCAAGCCGGCACACGCCCCATCACGGTGGCCGCTTTTGGCTACTGCACCCTGGAAGTTGCCGCCGCTCCCTGGCTGCAGCAGCGCCATCCTGCCCCGCTGCACCCGTTTCGTCTGACCCTCTTTGACAGCACCTGACACTCTTTCTCCCTTCTCCCTTCAAGCAGTAGTTACTTTCCCCCATCCGTTCTATAATTCCTGCCATGAGCGCCCGCGTCCAGCTTACCGAGCAGCAGCAAGCCGTCGTCGCCCATAATGAAGGTCCCGCGCTCGTTTTTGCCGTGGCCGGCGCGGGCAAGACGACCGCCATGGTACACCGCATAGAACGACTGGTGCGCGAAGGCGTCTTTGCCCCGGAGCGAATCCTGGCTACCTCTTTTGGCCGCAGCAACGCCCAAGACCTGCGCCAGAGCCTCAACGCCTGGCCCCACTGCGCCGCCGTTCGCGCCAGCACTTTGCACGCGCTGGGGCGGCGCATCATTCTCCGCGCTCAACAGGTTGGCTACGGGCAAAATTTGAAATTAAATGATACCAACGCCGCCAGCTTCAACATCTTGCGCCTGGCTCGCGCCGCAGCCCGTCAAGAAAACGCGCTCTACAAACAAGAACTGGAGAGCCTGGATGAGCAGGATTTTCTCAACTATGTGGCTGCCTGCAAAGGCAACCTGATCTACGCCGACCTGGAAAGCAGAAATCTGCCGGCATCCGCCCTCCACATCGCCACTCAGGCCCCGCCCATGGAAGGCGCGTTCAGTTGGTATCCTGACTTCTACCGCGTGTTCGAAACAGTACGCCAACAGCAAGGCATTATCACTTTCGACGATATGTTGCTGACCGGCTGGGAAATATTGGTGACCCTGCCCCAAGTCCGGGCTGAGGTGCAGGCGTTGTTTCACTGTGTGTTAGTGGATGAATTCCAGGACATCAACCGGGCGCAATCAGAACTGCTGGACATCATCAGCCAACCGGGGCGGCATTATATGGCTGTCGGTGACGACGATCAGACCATTTATGAGTGGCGGGGGGCCGATCCCATCTATATCCTCGACTTCGCCCGCCGCTATCGGGCGCAAACTTACGTCATCAGCGAAAACTTTCGCTGCCCTGCCGGCCCGTTGGTGCTGGCTAACGCCGTTATCCGCCACAATAAGCAGCGGCAGGCAAAACATTTACAACTCACCAGGGGCTTTCATGGCGTCACGCAACTACAGTCTAACCAGGATGCCCACGGCACAGCCACAGCCATCGTGCGGCAAATACAGGCGTACCAGCAACAAGGTTTCCGCGGCAGCGACATGGCTATTCTGGTGCGCCTGAATGCCCAGACGCCGCCCATCGAACACGCTTTAATAACGGCTGACGTTAACTACGCCGTCGCCCAACCTTTCTACGACCGCCTGGAAGTGAAAACGTTAATTGACTACGTGCGCCTGGCCTGGTTGGAAGCGCGCCTGGAGCAGGGACAACCCCTGACTACCGCCCAGATAAACAGTTTTCAAGACGCCTGGAACACCCTCTGCAATCGGCCCAAGCGATATATCTCCAACCACCTGCGCGACCAGGTACGGCAGCTTTTTGCCCGACACCAGCGCCCACTACATCAACTCCTGCAGGAACAGGCGCAAATACCTGCTAATGAGTCCATCGCCCCCTATCTGGAAAACCTGGGGCAGGATTTACATTGGTTGAGCCGGCAGTTACAACAACCAGCCATCACCGCGCTACGCGGATTGGAGAAGCTGCTTAGTTATGAGCAGTTCTGGCGAGACAGCAGCGGCTTTGTGCAAACAGGCGCGGGACGGGCGGCGGCAGTGGCAGCGTTTATTGAATTTGCCGGCAGCTACGGCTCACTCCTCGATTTTATGATGATGCTCAACGACCTGCGCCAGCGTAAAGTGGGGCAGGACGGCGCGCATAACCCCCATCCCGTCATCCTCACCACCATCCATCGCGCCAAAGGGTTGGAATGGCCCATTGTCTTTCTGCCCGATTGCAATCAAGGCATCATCCCCTTCCTCAATGAGCGCGACGACAACCTGGAAGAAGAACGCCGGCTCTTTTACGTGGGCATCACCCGCACGCGACAGCATTTGCACCTGTACGCCATCCATAGCCAGATGCGTTCCCAGTTCTTGACAGAAGCGCAGTCGCCAGAACTCCTGCGAGCAATACGACAAATGCAACTGGCGCTAACCGCCGATCCGGCTGGCTGGCAAGCCGCCGACGCGCTGGCGCTGGCGCGTTATACGCCCCAATTCCAGCTTGAATCTTACTTTCACCACTGGTGGGATGCGCCCGCGGCAGTCAGAACGCGCATTGCCCACCGCGTGCAGGAGTTCCTGGCGACAACTGCCGCCCAAAACCAACACGAGTCATGGCAACTGCCGCCAAACGCCGCCGACCTGTGGCAGGCGATTGCGCCCTTGCCTCCTGGCAATCCTGGCCAACCCTTTGCCGGCATGGCAGAATTGATCCCCCCGGCTGCCAGCCCGACTACGGCGCAAAGCGCGGGACAGAGTGCGGCGCAGAGTGCGGGGCGAGATGCCGGCAAAAAAGCGCCTCCCTTTATTGTCCCCGGCACCTGGGTGCAATGCGACGCCGGCTGGGGTCAGGTAGAAAAAATCATAGACGCCCATGGTCAGATGCTCGACCGCCTCCCCACGCCAGCCAGCCGCGCGCGCTTCATTGTGCAACTGCGACCTGGCTCCGCCGCCGAACGAGTCGAAATAGACCTGACGCAAAAGTGGGTTTTCTTCTCGCAAAATCTCCGCATCTACACCTGCAGTAAATGCGAGCGCTTCTCCACCACGGACCCCTATCGCATCGTCAGCCAGCACAACAATGCCGCGCACGGCGGCGTTGGGGCCAGTTACCGCCCAGAAAAACAACTATATCGCCCACTCAAACATTTGTTATTCCAAACCGACGCCCCGCCTGACCCTTTCGCCTGACGCCCAACTTCTGTCAGGGCTACCCCAGACAGCGCGGCTGTTGCGCCCGAAGTCAGGCTAACTGGCAATGGAAACGAGATGAACCTATGTCTGTATTAGTTATTCGCCCGGCTACCACCAAAGACGCTGACGGCATCTGGGCTATCTTTCATCAGGTGGTGCAAACGGGCGACACCTACGCCTTTGCGCCGGACACCAACCGCGCCGACGCGCTGGCTTACTGGTTGTCGCCGCAGGTGCAAACCTTTGTCGCTATGCAAAATGACCAGGTGGTGGGAACATACATTCTACGTCCTAACCAGACGGGTTTGGGTGGGCATGTAGCGAATGCCTCCTACATGGTACACCCGGCGGTACAGGGACAGGGAATAGGGCGGGCTATGGGAGAACATTCGCTGGAAGCAGCGCGGCAGGCAGGCTTTCTAGCCATGCAATTTAACCTGGTGGTCAGCACCAACCAGGCGGCTGTAGCCCTGTGGCAAAAACTAGGATTCCACATCGTAGGCGCGCTGCCGCGTGCCTTTCGCCATCAGCAGTTGGGCTACGTAGACGCCTACGTTATGTACCAATGGCTGGGTGCGCCGCCAGCCGTCGCGGCCAGATAGAATAGCGCTTGCTTGAGGTTAACATGAACTTTTCTTTTTCCTCTTTTTGGCAACACATGCGCACAACGGGCGTTGGCGTGGGGCTGGGGCTGCTGCTCATGCTGGCTGCCTGCCAGCCCGAAAAATTTTTGACGCCGCCGCGTGCCGCCACTGAAACGGCTGCCGCCGCTGCCGCTGCCGCCGCTTTGACGCCGCCTGTTTCCGCAACCACCCAGGTCCCCACACTCACGCCGGCGGCGGAAATGGTGACAGCCGCCGCAACGAATCCTACGATTACCGTCTGGATCAATGAGAGTTCTCCCGCCCATGCCGCTTTGATGGCGGAAATTGCCGGCAACTTTAGCCAGACCCACCCTATCCATGTAGAAGTCGTATACGTTACGCCCAAACTGCTGCCGCAGTTCTTGAGTACTGCCATCCTATCCGATACCATGCCAGACCTGATCTTACATCCCATTGACTACACCATCGGCTGGTATGAGGATGGGATTTTGGACGGCGCGGCGTCCCAGGCTGTATTAGACCAACTTGGCGCGGAAACGTTTGACCAGGAAGCTTTGTCGCTGTTGCGTGATCCGCAGAATGCCGGCATCGTCGCCGCCCTTCCCAGCGACGGCTGGAAACAACTGCTCATTTACCGCGCTGACTGGTACGCAGAACGCAACCTGCCCCCTCCCCTGGATTACACCAGCATCATTTCCAACGCCCAGGCTATTTACAATCCTGAGGCGCTCATTTCCGGGCTGGTTGTCCCCACCGAATCCGACCTGCTCAGCACGCAGCAAGTTTTCGAGCAGTTCGCCGCAGCCAACGGCTGCCAGCTTATTGACGATAAAGGAGAGGTGATCATCACCCAACCTGCCTGTGAACAGGCGTTTGACTTTTACCGTCGCCTGATCAATCGCTTTAGCCCCAGCGACGTGCAGACAGACACCAGCGCCCGCAACGCTTATCTGGAAGGGCGCACCGGATTCATTATGAGTTCCCCCAGTTTACTGCCTGTTATGGCGGGGCTAGACCCAAACGTCCAACCTGCCTGCGCCGAATGCGCCGCCAGCGACTACCTGGCGCGGAACAGCGGCTTTGTCACCAGCCTGCGCGGCAGCGATCCCCAGGCTGCCGCCAGCAGCTACAGCCAGATTACGGCGTTGGGCATCACCACCAGCGCCCACACTGCCGCCGCTCAAACCTTTGCCGCTTACTGGTTTGAAGAAGCTTATCTCGCCTGGCTCAGCCTGGAGCCAGAGCGAAAAGTGCCCTTGCGCCTGGGAACTGCCGCCAACCCCACCCAATTCAGCGACGCCTGGCTAACGCTGCCCGTTGCCGGCAGCGACAAGACCTTGCTGGACTTCTACGCGCCTGACCTGGTAGACGATTTGCGGCAAGGCATTGCCCAGGCTGCTCGCTGGGGCTTTCGCCAGGGGCAAGGCGCGCTCATTTCCCATATGGCGGCGGAACAGGTCATGCCCATCCTGTTACAAGAAATGCTCAGCGGATACTTTACCAGCGCCCAAACAGTGCAAGAGGCATACAAACGTACCGTTGCCCTGATCCCAGACTATGCGTATCATCCCACACCGACGCCAACGCCCACCGCAACGCCTTGAAAAGGCAGAACTCAGCCGTTTTAGGAACTGGATATGCAGCCCTCCTCAGAGCAGCCCGCTTACATAGAAGAAGCCTTTGGCATCTTGACAGACGACCAACTCTATCTGGATTGCATCCTGGTCAAGCCGCCAGCGCTGACCGATGCGATGCTGCAAGCCCTTCGCGTCTGGGTTCCCAAAGCGCCGTTGACCAAAATCAGCCTCATCGGCTGCGCCCGCCAGGAAGTGGCGGCGGCTGGGCCAGGCAGCGCCATCGCCCACCTGGTCTTTGACCTGCGCGGCACGGGGGAGAGCGACTTCAAAGACGCCAATTATGAACTGGATTTGCAGGCTATTCGCGCCTGGGCCGCCGAACGGTTTGGGGCAATCAACGTCGGCTTCTATGGCACGCCATACCTTGAATACGGGCGCGTACACATGCTGCCGCTGCGCGCCGCCGTGCCCGTCGAACATTATGTCTATCCCGCCATAGGTCGCCCCACCGACCGCGCCATTGTATACCTGGCTACCTATGGCAATTTTAACGCCCAGGATGAAGCGCTGTGCCTGGGGCTGTCCCAGGCAAGTTATCACGTCTACGCCCTGGACCCGCTGCGCTACCTGCTGCACGCCAGCGCCGCCAGCCGTCTGTCGCCGTCTGACTTGTGGAGCGACTTTCGCCTGTTCCTTCCCACGCTGCCAGGTGCGCCAGTTCTCATCAGCCAACCCATTGCTTCTGGCTTGGGGCTGGTGTGGGGGGCAGGCGCGCCAGAAATACGCGGCGTTATCGCCATTGGTCGCGCTCAAATGGCCTTCCGCCCCAGTCACATCTTCAAAAATGAAAACCCGCACACCTTTTTTGTCAGCCGCTACGCGCAGCGGCTGTCGCCGCGCCCGTTGGTGTTGGTGATGGATGGGCGCAGCCGCCGCGAGGATGCGGATGAGCTAGCCACTCTTTACCAGATGAGCGGCCCCCCGCACCGTCTGGAGCGCATACCGCAGGTGGATGTGGAGTTTTTGCTAAAAATGTTAGAATGGATCGAACGTGGGAGTAACTAAATCACCCAAGATCGCCATAATTAGTTCTGCTGTCTCATCCTGATATTAACATGGGGAAGCACTACTTCACTTTACAAGAATTTTTTAACAAGCTCTGGGTTCAAGAAATACTGTTTCCTGTTGCACTGACGCGAATAGCATTATTACTTGCAGGTGAATTCGCACAATTATTTCCCCGCAATCCGAGCTTTCCAGATGCCGGCATTCTCGCCCGAGGCTGGATATTTTCCGCACACCGCTGGTTGGATATTTGGGGGCGGTGGGACAGTGGTTGGTATATGAGCATTATCCAGGGTGGATACAGACTAAACGGGGAGATGCTCAACACACAAAGTAACATCGCTTTCTGGCCACTTTTCCCTCTGATAGTACGTGGTCTGTCCGCGTTGCTGCCGGCATCCTGGGGCACACAAGGTGTAATCTTGGTCATCGGCATTCTGTGTTCCAATGTATGCCTGCTTATGGCTCTTACTTTCATGCGTCGTCTAGTCCACCAGCTAGGCTATAATGAAGAAGTTGCCAGGCTCGCTATTCTACTCTTATTGCTATTTCCAACAGGTTTCTTTTTGTCTACTTTTTATTCTGAAGCCCTATTCCTCTGTCTATCAATAGCAGCTTTTTGGGGAGCGCTAAACAATGATTGGAGGATAGCTGGCATTTGCGGTGGATTAGCAGCGCTTACACGCCCTACAGGTGTTCTTCTTCTCATTCCTCTGAGCACATTAGCAGGTCAACAACATCATTGGCGTCTTAGGTTCCTGTTACAACAAAGAGTAGCATGGCTGCTTCTTATTCCATTGGCACAATTTACGCATCTTGTCAGCCTGATTCATTTGAGTCACGACCTATTTGCTCCTTATAAAGTCCAAGCTGCCTGGTTTAAGGCCCTTACGGCGCCGTGGCAGACCATTCTCTACCCAACTCCAGTTTTTCCACCGTTTACACATATTGAGCGCATAATTACAGTCGTCTTTTTGTTATTGGCAGTTATAGCCCTATTTCGCTTACCCTATTTTTCTCTGGGGCTCTATGCACTTATGAGCCTGGGGGCATTTCTCCCCGGCGGCACACTTATCTCGGCTGGTCGCTACTGTTTAGTCATTTTCCCTTGCTTTATTTTCATGGCAATCTGGCTGGTAAGGCATCGTTCCCTACAATATCTCACAGCTACCGTTTTCTTCACCCTGCAACTATTCCTGATGATGGCTTGGTCTCAATTCTATTTCATTATGTAAATGAGCTATATCATGAATCGAAGTAGTCACGGATTTATGTTGAGTTAGCGTTCATGTGCACCAACTCGTGTCCCATCTTTTAGGAGGCAACATGTGTGAGCAGGCAAATGGAACCCACCCTTCCCCGCCAGCCATCTCCCAGCGACCCCTGATGTGTCGCGGCGTGCGCGGGGCTACGGTGGCGGCGGAAAACAGCAAAGAAGCCATCCTGGCCGCCACCCGCGAACTGCTGTACGTGATGATTCGCGCCAACG
>CAYQYJ010000078.1:0-1355 GCA_964421605.1 uncultured Ardenticatenaceae bacterium
TACCGGCCATCTTCAGCGGTATTTATCTGGCCGAATATATGTCTACCCGTGTCCGGGGCATCCTCAAGCCAACCCTGGATTTATTAGTAGGCATTCCCTCCGTCGTTTATGGATTGTGGGGCGTTTTGTTCATTGTTCCCCTGGTGCGCGATAGCATCGGCCCCTGGGCCGACCGGGCGTTAGGGCAGGCAATCCCGTTATTCAGCCGCACCAACTCCAGCGGTTACGGGCTGCTGTCGGCCGGTTTTGTGCTGGGGGTGATGGTTTTCCCGCTAATCGTAGCCGTGACGGAAGAAGTGATGCGGGCTACGCCCCGCGAAATGCGCGAAGCGGCGCTGTGCCTGGGAGCCACCCGTTGGGAGGCAACCAAACTGATTGTGCGGCGGCAGGCGCTGGGCGGCGTGTTGGCGGCCGTCGTGTTGGGCCTCTCGCGGGCCTTTGGCGAAACGCTGGCGGTGATGATGCTCATTGGCAATACGGTGAAAACGCCCCAGTCACTCTTTGATACCGCCTACTCGTTGCCTGCTCTCATTGCTAATAACTATGGCGAAATGATGTCTGTGCCGCTCTACGAATCGGCCCTGATGGGAGCGGCCTTGATGCTGCTGGTTGTGGTGCTGGTTTTTAATGTGCTGGCGCGGCTGGTGATTGTCCGTATCCAGCGGACAGCTACAGTTTAGGAGAGAGGTTATGAACCGCAGACGAAAAGTAGAAGAACGCTTTTTTATCTGGTTGATGCGTGCATCCCTGGCGGCGGCAGCGGCCGTTTTGCTCCTGATCCTGGCCGTTATCTTTTGGCGGGGGGTGGAAGCCTTGAGTTGGGAGATGATTTCGCAACCGCCACAGGCGGCCTACTACCTGGGCGGTGAGGGCGGTATTCTTAATGCTATTGCCGGCTCGCTCTACCTGGCTACAGGGTCAACGCTGGTGGCGATTCTGCTGGCGGTGCCGGTGGTGTTGTATTTGCACGGCTATCTGGGCAACGGCCGTCGCGCAGGGCTGGTGCGCCTCAGCCTGGACATCATGTGGGGTATTCCCAGTATCGTCTATGGCGCTTTTGCATTTGCCCTGATGATCTTCCTCGGGCTGCGGGCTTCGCTGCTGGCCGGCATCATCGGGCTGGCGTTGGTTGTTTTGCCCATTCTGGCCCGCACTTTTGACGAAGTGGTGAGCCTGGTCCCGCGCCAACTGGCCGAAGCTACCTTTGCTTTAGGCACGACCCGGCTGGAATTCCTGGGCATGTTGCTGCGGCAGACAGTTCCGGGATTGTTAACGGCCGTCTTGCTGGCCTTTGGCCGGGGGATTGGCGACGCCGCCTCGGTGCTGTTCACAGCCGGTTATACCGACCGGATGCC
>CAYQYJ010000078.1:1455-11841 GCA_964421605.1 uncultured Ardenticatenaceae bacterium
CCAACGGCAGCCTGGACCAAATTGTGCAGAGCCGCCTGGAGTCGGTTGGGTTGTGGGATGAAGTCCAGGATCGCTTAAAAGCGCCGGCCACCGCCCTCTCCGTCGGGCAGCAGCAGCGTCTGTGCCTGGCCCGCTCCCTGGCGGTGGAGCCGGAGATTCTGTTATGTGATGAATCCACCGCTTCATTAGACCCTATTTCCGCACGGGGCATTGAAGCGCTGCTGCTGAAGTTGAAAGAGACTTATACCGTCATTATGGTCACCCACGATATTGACCAGGCCCGCCGTCTGGCCGATTACGTGGCTTTTATGTGGTTGGGCGAACTGGTGGAACATGGGCCGGCCCGGTCGTTTTTTGCACAACCTGAAAAGGATCTGACGCAGGCGTATTTGGCCCGGGAAATAGGGTAGTGGGTTATGGTTATTGATACGGGATTTCGACTGGGCTGCTTTTACGAGTCGCCCTTACCTGAAAATGGCGCGGCTTACATGCGTTATCTCAGCCGCCTGCTCAACAGCCCGCCGCAGCTGCGGTCTAACAAAGACGGAATGGATGGTCAGGCACTTTACGATGAGACCGACCTGGACTTACTCCTGTATTGGGAACCAGAACGACCCTGGTGGCAGCAATGGTTGGGGGGGACGCCGGCCATTGGTGTGGTTGAGCGCAGCCCCGCTTCTGTACTGGTTGTGCGCCGGCCGCGCTGGCCCCTGCGCCGCATTTTGCTGATTCTGCGGGCTGATGAAACCGATGAAGCGGCGATTCAGTGGTTGGGGCAGTTGGTTGGGTCTGTGCATGTGGAGGTGTTTATGCTGCCTATTATCCCCCCATTACCGGGCATGTATCGTGGTGGCAGCATTTCGCTGCAAACAGAGGTCGTGTTAGCGCCGAATACATTCTCTGGAGCGCAGTTGCGTCGCCTGGCTTCCTTTTGCGCCACCTGGGGCATTCAAAGCAGGTTACTGCTGCACGCCAGCGAACCACAGCAGCGTATTGAGTGGGCAGCCCGTACCAGCGATTGTGACCTGGTTCTCCTTAGCCACGAGCCGCATCATTGGCTGCACCGACGCTTTTTGGGGGAATTGGTACGGCCGCTGCTGCGCCGCGCCGATAGACCGGTACTCGTTGCCAGGAACATCTCTGAAAAAACATGCTGGTGAGTGACGCTTTGTTACCAGCTTGTTACCAGCTTGTTACGGCCCTGAGACCGGCAACCTATCTTTACTCTGTTACTATTCTTCCAATCCTCAAGTGGGCTTTATTCCGGCTTGGGTCTGTTACACCTGGTTGATGGTCAGATCAACCGAGAGGTACACTTATATGATGAGAGGAAGACAGGTAAAACGATGAGTGATTCGGCTAAAACGATTGCCCAGGAACAAATAGTTGAGGCAATACTTGCCCGCAGCAAAACCCAGACGGCGCTGCGGCGGGTGGGCAAGGTGCTGCTCTTTATAGTGAGTCTCTTTCTGTTCATTCTGGCTATTACCCTGATGAAGGAGGGCGCTCGCGATTTAGCGCCACTGGTGCGTGACGGTTTTCGGGTGACAAATCCAGCTAACAGTCTCGGTTTTGGCTGGCTTTTTGCCTATATCGTTATGAGCGGTTCGCCGGTGGCAGCGGCAGCCCTCACTTTTTTTGATGCCGGGGCGATTGACCAATTAGGGGCATTCACCATGATTACGGGCAGTCGCCTGGGAGCCAGTTTCATTGTTTTGTTCATTGGCTTTGTTTATGTGCTGCGCGGGCGCAACAAGACCACCAGTCTGGGTATGGGTCTGCTTTCTCTGATTGTCACCGGTACGACATATCTTGTTGGTCTGGGTGTGGGCTTGCTGCTTCTGGGAAGTGGTTGGTTAGAGGCTTTCCAGATGCAATCTGGGGCGCTGCTAACGTCGGTTACGGACCTGATTTTTGACCCCATTACAGTCTTTTTCCTGGCCCTGCTGCCGCGCTGGTCGCTCTTTTTGGTTGGCTTCGGTATTATTATGGTTAGTTTTAACCTGTTTGACAGGTGTTTGCCGCAAATGAGTTTGAAAGAGAGTCAGGTGGGTCGCATGTCCCGCCTGGTTTATCAGCCCTGGGTCATGTTTCTATTGGGAGCCGGCATTACGCTGATTTCCATGTCTGTCAGCGTTTCGTTGAGTATTCTGGTGCCGCTGAGCCACCGTGGGTTTATCCGGCGGGAAAATGTCATTCCTTATATTATGGGGGCTAATATTACAACCTTTGTAGATACGTTGCTGGCATCCGTTTTGCTTAACAACCCGGCTGCCTTTACCATTGTGTTGGCAGAGATGCTCAGTATCACCGTTGTTTCCTTGTTTGTTCTGGCGTTCTTTTACCGTATTTACCAGGAGAAAATGCTTGATCTGGTTAACGGCATAAGCGGGAATAATCGCAATTTAGCCATTTTCATGGTGACGATTCTGATTGTCCCCATTATTTTGCTTGTTTTATAGGAGGTAGCTATATGCGTATCCTCGTTGCCACTGGCGGCGCGGCCCATTCGGACGTGGCTGTTCATCTAGGGGGGCTTATCCACCAAAGGACAGGCGGGACACTCACCCTATTAACAGTCATTAGACATGAGACAGAACGGGCGCAGGCAGAAGCGATTCTGGTCCGCGCCAAAACGTTGATAACTGCTAAGTCGAAGATACAAACACGCATCCATATCGGCAAGCCGTCCGAGGAAATTGTGCGTGAGGCCACGACCGATGGCTATGATTTGATTATCATGGGAGAACGATCTCAGCGCGGATTGGCCCGGCAATTGTTGGCGCCAACGGCGGAGCGGGTCATTGCCCATATGCCCTGCCCCGTGCTGATTGCGCGTGGGCAGCCCCGGCCGTTGCGCCGGGTGTTAGTATGTGAAGCTGGCCGTGATCCGTCGCTGCTGAATCGCCTGCTGAATCGTCTCTCTTTGCTGCTCAAGCGTGTAGACGAACTAACCGTGCTCCATGTCATGTCGCAAATGGCGGCTGCACCTGGTGTGCCTGGTTGGGAACTACGCGCCGACGCCAAAGAGTTGATGCAAAAACATACGCCGGAGGGTAGTCTGCTGGAAGATGACCTGGCTCGATTGGAACAGCTAAATGTCCGTCTGGAAGCGAAGGTGCGTCATGGCCTGGTCGTGAAGGAAATCCTGGCTGAAGCGCGGAGTGGCGATTACGATATGGTGGTGATTGGCGCCCACCAGGGTAAAGGCTGGGAGCGTTACCTGTTGGATGATCTGGCACACGAGATTATCAGTTATGGTGACCGGCCGTTGCTGGTCATCTAATAGTAGACCAAACGTTCTGTTTTGTGGTATAATGTGGGTTGATTAGCCGGCGTTTTGCCAACTTTTCATGGACTGACAATAACAGCAAAGGAGATTCCCACATGCACGTTGTAACGAGTTATCCCGATGGCGTTTTTAACTGGGTGGATTTGTCTACGCCGGACACGGCGGGGGCCACAGCGTTTTATACGGCTCTTTTTGGTTGGGAGCATGAGGATATACCCATTCCGATGGGTGGGTTTTATACGATGCTGCGTTTGAACGGAAAGAATGTGGCGGGTTTGGGGCCGATGGCGCCGGGGATGGAGGGCGTGCCGGCATTTTGGGCTTCCTACGTGAAGCACAGCGACGCCGACGCTGTGGTGGCGCGGGTTAGCGAAGCTGGCGGTACGGTGATGATGCCGCCTATGGACGTGATGGAAGAAGGGCGCATGTTGATGGCGCAGGACCCCACCGGGGCTATGTTTGGCGTCTGGCAGCCGCGCAACCACATTGGGGCGCAGTTTGTCAACATGCCCAACACGCTGGTTTGGAACGAACTGCAAACCCGTGACGCTGCCGCCGCCGAAGCCTTTTACGCCCACGTTTTTGGTTGGACTGCCGCCAGGGACGATTCGGGTTACGTGGTGTTTGCTGCGGATGGACGGCGGCAGGCGGGCATGATGCAGATGGACGACTCCTGGGGCCCTGTGCCGCCTAACTGGGCTGTTTATTTTATGGTGGACGACCTGGAAGGCAAAGTGGCTAAAGCGCAGGAATTGGGCGGCAACGTCCTGGTTCCGCCCACGTCCGCCGGGGAGATGGGGCGCTTTGCCGTGCTGCAAGACCCGCAGGGTGGCGTTTTTACGGTGATGGTGTTTAGCGGGCCGGTTGATCCGCCGCCGGGCGCATAGGCTTTAACCCTATCCCCTTGAGGGGAAGGAAATAATAGTTAATTGGTGAATTTGTGAATTGGTGAATGGTTAACGGAAGATCGCCTGCTGTGGCCTAAGCGGTGCAACAGGTGCAACCGTATAGGTGCGGCGCGCTTTCCTGGAAAGCGCGCCGCATTTGTGTCTATAGGTTCGTGCGCCAATCTGCTGTTGGGGAGGGGCTTTACGCGGCATGGCTGATATTTGCCAACAGTTTTTTGTCAATCTTGCCGGCGCCGGTTTGGGGGAGTTCTGGCAGGAAGGTGAAGGATTTGGGCACTTTGTAGGCGGCGAGGCGTTGTTTGCAGAATGCCTGGAGAGCGGCGGCGGTGGTGGTTTGCCCAGGGACCAGGGCAATGAATGCCTGTCCAACTTCGCCCCAGGTTTCGTCGGGCACGCCGAGGACGGCGGCGGCGGCTACGGCGGGATGGGCGTGCAGGACGGATTCGATTTCGGCGGGGTAGACGTTTTCACCGCCGGAAATGAACATCTCCTTCAGACGGCCGACAATGCGATAATAGCCTTCGGCGTCGCGGATGGCGACGTCGCCGGTGTGCAGCCAGGCGCGTCCGCTGGGATCGGCGGCAATGGGGTGGATGGCGGCGGCGGTGGCTTGCGGGTTGCGCCAGTAGCCGGCGCACAGGTGGGGGCCAGTGATGACGAGTTCTCCGGCTTCGTCGGGGGCGCATTCCTGTCCATCGGGGCGCAGGATTTTTACGTCTATGAATTGTAAGGGAAAGCCGACGTAGCCGGGCTTGCGGCGGACGTCGGCGGGCGGCAGCCAGAAGGTGTTGGGTCCGGCTTCGGTTAAGCCGTAGCCGGTTTTGAAATCCACGCCGCGCTCCCAGAATTTTTCGAAGACGGGCAGGGGGCAGGGAGCGCCGCCGGAGATGACGAGTTTGAGGCGGGAGAAGTCGGCGGTGGCCCAGCGGGGGTGCTGCTGCAGGCGGATAAACATGGTGGGGACGCCGAAGAAGAGGGTGGCGCTGCCGGCATCTATCAAGTCAAAAACCTGGTCGGGATCAAAGGCGCGGCAGACGATGGACGCGCCGCCAGCGATAATCAGGGGGAAGGTGAAGACGTTCAAGCCGCCGGTGTGGAAGAGGGGGGCGTTGAGGATGGCGGTATCGTCGCCGGTCAGCCCCCAACTGAAGTTGGTGTTGCCGGCATTTGCCAGCATGGCGCGGTGGGTGAGTACGGCGCCTTTGGGCAGACCGGTGGTGCCGCCGGTGTAGCAGATGACCCAGGGATCGTCCGCGGTCAGGTCTACGGGGGGCGGCGGCGTGGCCGGGTATTGTTCGCGGGCGGCAAAGCTGAGGTCGGCGGCAGTGGCTTTGGCGTCCAGGGCGACCCAGTGGCGGATGCTGTCTACCTGCCGTAGTTGGGCTGTTGTCTCGCGGAAATCTGGCCCATAAATGAGAACGATGGGGGCGGCGTCTTGCAGCAGCGCCTGCAACTCTGCCGGCGTCAACCGCCAGTTGAGGTTTTGCAGGATGGCCCCCAGGCGACCGCAAGCCAGCCAGATGTCGAGGTAGTCGCTGCTGTTCATTGCCAGCACGGCGACGCGATCCCCCTGGCATACATTTAATTTTTCGTGTAGCCAGTTAGTGGTGCGGTTGACGCGGGCGACCCAGTCGCGGTAGGTGAGTGGTTGGTGGTGGCGTAGGGTGTCTATCAGGGCGAGTTTGTCTGGGGTTAACTGCGCCCGCCGGGTGAGGTAGTCGCCGATGATCATGGTTGTTTCCTAAGGGGGAGAATAATGAATGGTTGAATGGGTGAATTCGTGAATGGCTAATGTTGGCAGAACGATTTTGGAAAATCGTTTTACGGGGCGCTGCGGGGGCGGAGCCAGGCGGCGAGTTGGGGCCATAGGTGTTGTCTGGCGTTTTTGCCGGCAACGATGCCGATATGCCCGCCTTCAATAGCCAGGATCTCTTTGTCGGTGCTGCTGACGAGGTCGTTGAGGATGGTTACGGAAGGGGACGGGGCGATGTGGTCGTGTGTGGCGGTGATGGTGAGCAGGGGGGCGGTGATGGCGGCCAGGTTGACCAGGCGACTGTCTATTTCCAACCTGCCCTGCGACAGTTGGTTTTCCTGGTAGAGCGCCTGGATGTATTTGTTGTAGGCGGCGCCGGGGAAGGCGACTTCGTCGCGCAGCCAGTATTGCAGCCCCAGGTAGTCTTGCAGCCGCGCGTCGTCTTCTAGCCGTTCCCACAGGCTTAGCTCCTGGCGCAGCAGATTGCCGGGAATGGCGTAGTCAAAGGCGCTGTTCATCAGCCAGCCGGGCATATTGCCATAGGCGTCCACAATCGCCTGCGGACGGAAGCGGTCGGGGCGGGTCCAGGCGCAGAGCAAGCCGTCGTCGCTAAAGTCAATGGGGCCAGCCAGGTTGATCAGGTTGGCGACGTCGTCGGGGTAAAGGGCGGCGTAAATGGCGGTGAAGATGCCGCCGATGCAGTAGCCCAGGAGTGAAATTGGCGCGCCGCCCGTTTCGCGGCGCACGCGCTGCACCAGCCGGCGCAGGTAGGTGACGATGTAATCGTCGAAGGCGTCGAAGCGGTCTTCGGGGCCAGGCGCGCCCCAATCCACGACCCAGACGTCAAAGCCTTGCTGCAAGAGATAGGCGACCATGCTGCGCCCTGGTTGCAAGTCCATGATGTAGTAGCGGTTGATGATGGAGGGAACCAACAGCAGCGGCTGGCGCAGGGCGGGGTCGCGGTCGGGGTTTGTGTAGCGCAGCAGGCGGGATTTGTTCAGGGTGTAGACGGTTTGGGCAGGGGTGGGCGCTAACCGCAGTTCTGCCGGCCCAGGGGGGTTGCTTTTTAGTTGCAGCCAGCGCCAACCGCGGGCGGCGGTGCGGCGCTGGTAGGCGGCGTAGTCGTGGTAGAAAGGGAGGAGGGGGAGCATAGGGGGTTTTGAGGGGGAAAATGGTTAATTGGTGAATTCGTGAATGGGTGAATGGTTAATGTTGGAAGAACGATTTGGGAAAATCGTTTTACGGGGCGCTGCGGGCGGTGAGCCAGGCGGCGAGGGGGGGCCAGAGGTGTTGGGGGGCGCTGCGGCCGGCGACCATGCCTACGTGGGGCCCTTTGAGCAGGAGTAGTTCCTGGTCGGGGCTGCTGACCAGGTCGTTGAGGATGGCGACGGAGTGGGCGGGGGCGGTTTCGTCGTGTTCGGAAGCGATGGTGAGTACGGGGCAGGTAATGCGCCCCAGGTCTACCAGGCGGTCGTGTACGGTGAAGCGAAAGTGGATGAGCTGGTTCTGTTGGTAGAGGGCCTGGATGTAGCGGCGGAAGGCGGCGCCGGGGAAGTCTACCTGGTCAAAAATCCATAGCTGCATGGCGGCAAAGCTGCGCACGTAGTCGTCGTTGTCCATTTGCTCAGCCAGGTAGAGGGCGCGCCGCAGGTGGCTGGTGGGGCGCAGCATCTGGAAGGTGGCGCAGAGGAGGGCGGCGGGGATGTTGCCGTAGGCGGTGACGAGTTTGTCGGCGTCGAACCAGTCGGCGCGGGTGAGGAGGGAGAAGATGCCGTCGTCGTGGTAGTTGATGGGGCCCGCCAGGTTGACCAGGTTAGCCACACGACTGCCATCCAGGGCGGCGTAGATGGCGGCGAACGTGCCGCCCATGCAGTAGCCGAGTAAGGTGGCCTGGGGGGCGCGGCTGTGGCTCAGGACGGCGTCGAGGGCTTGATGGAGGTAGAGGGTGAGGTGGTCGTCGAGGGAGATGCCGGCATCTGCCGCCGTGGGCCGCCCCCAATCCAGCATGTAGACGTCCAGCCCCAGGGAGACGAGGCGCTGCATCAGGCTGCGCTCTGGCAGCAGGTCCAGGATGTAGTAGCGGTTGATGAGGGAGGGCACGCACAGCACGGGAATGGGGTACAACTGCGCTGCCGTGGGACGGTAACGCAGCAGCCGGACGCGCCCCTGCCGCCAGATTTCGTCGGCGGGCGTTTGCGCCACCTGGCTTTGCCCCAGGTGGTACGCTTGCAACGATCCCATCCACTGCGCATAGCTTTGCCAGACGGCGGCATACCCCGTTTGCCATAGGTGGTACCACTGCTGCCAGAGTTGGGCGAAAGCGTCAGCCGAATCGTTCATGGAAGAACATTTTTACCACAAAGAACATTTTTACCGCCAAGACGCCAAGAGCGCAAAGGAGCCTATCTTTTCTTCGCGCCCTTAGCGTCTTTGCGGTGAAATGTCTTTGCCGGCATCCAGGGCGGCGATCAGGTCGTCCAGGCGTTGGTTGAGGTCGTCTGCCAGGATTTGCAGGCGGTTGATCTGGTGCAGGATGCGGGTCTGGCTGTCGTGGGTGGGCAGTTGCCAGGTTTCCAGGTTAGCCTGCACAGCCTGGTTGAGCGCCTGCTGTGTTTGCAGCCCCAATTCCATAGCTTGCCAGGCGCTTTTGAGAAAGGCGGGATCGCGCAGGATGGCGTTCCAGAAGTCGGCGGTTTGCTTTTCCCACTGCGCAAAGGATTGTTTGAAGAGGTCGTCTGGTTTGGGAAGCATGGGGAAGTGTGGGCGGCGGGGTTAGTTGTCTTTATTGAGTAGAGTCACCAGTTGGGCCATTTGTTGTTGCATGGCGGCGATGCCGGCATTGAGCATCTCAAACTGGCTGTTGACGACTTTTTCGACGGCTGTCTGCATCTGGTTTTGGAAGGCTTGCGACGTTTCCAGGTTTTTCTCGAACAGGGCCATCAGGTTTTCGACGGCGCTGGCGTTTAGCGCCTGCCAGGCTTCCAGATTCTTCTGGAAGGGGTTGCTTTGCATGTCAAACATTTTATGTCTCCTTCGAAAATAGTAGGGCGATTTTCCCCAATCGCCGGCCCGATTTTGGAAAATCAGGCTACAATGGCGCACGATTTTCGGCAAGAAACCGGGTTTTGGGGGTTTCAGGCTTGCTTTTGCACCCGCTTTTCCAGCTCGCCCATGCGGGCGTGGAGGGTGGTTAGCTGTTGGGTCAGGTTTTCCAGGGCGGCGAGGGTGCGGTCTTGTTCTTCTTGGGTGGGCGCGCCCCAGGCGGAGAGGACGGCGGCGGCGTTTTTTTGCATTTGTTGGGCGGCGGCGACGTTGCTGTTCATGGCTTCTTCCCATGTGCCGGCAAACAGGCGGGTCATTTCGGGCATCATGGCGCCCCACAGGCGGGTTGTTTCCAGCAGCGGGTTGGCGGCGTTGGCGGCTGCCGCCCCGGCGAAGGAGTCGCGGATGACGTCATTGACGTGCGCTTGCATGAAAGCCAGGGCTTCGGTGAATTGGGTGAAGTTCTCTTGGGCGTCGCCCTGGACGTGTTTGATCACGCCGCGCCAGCGCGCCTGCTGATCCTCGCCCACTTCGCGCACGAAGCGCAGCACAAAAGAGACCATGTCTTGATTCATTCGTCTTACTCCGAGTTGTGCGCCATGAGCCACAGATACGGCAAATAACAGCCGGTGATTTCGGCGATAGCGGTAAGGAGAAGTAGTCCAAAGGTCTTGAAGAACTCCATGTGATTGCCTTCGCAAAGGGAGCGACAGCTTTGGCGCTATCGCGGGTTGCGCGCCGATATGGTCTGGTTTCTTGCCGGCATTATACCAGCCTCTGTTACGCCCTAGTTACGAGAGAAGGCAGAAGGCAGAGGGCAGAAGGAAGAAGGGGGCGTGCCTTAACGGGGGCACTTTGGGCCGGCGATGACCCGCTGCCCATTGTCGCCGCAGGGAGAGTCTCCTGCCTCTGGGCCATTTTGGCGCATCCGCTGTCGCCGCAAGGGGACTCTCCTGCCCCTGGGTCTTTTTGGCGCATCCTCGCCAAAATGACCCACTCAGAAAGATATCCGCCCCGCCGCAGGCGTGCGAACTCCCCTTTCCCGTTGCCTGTTGCCTGTTATCTGTTGCCTGTTATCTGTTGCCTGTTGCCCGTTGCCCGTTACCCCTCCCCCTTGCGGGCAATTGGGGGCGCAGACGCGCCCCAATTGCCCACGCTACCGGGTGTCCGCCTCGCCGCAGGCGAGGCGGACACCCCTGATCATAGACCCTACAGCAATTCCCCCAAACAGCATCAGAACAGTTGTTTTATCTTGCCAGATCGTTTATAATATACGTAACTAAACGGTTACATATTATGAGACGAGACGTATTTCAGGCAATAGCCGACCCCAACAGAAGAGCCATTTTGGACTTGCTGGCGCGGCAGCGGCTGACTTTGAATGGCGTGGC
>CAYQYJ010000079.1:0-11784 GCA_964421605.1 uncultured Ardenticatenaceae bacterium
ATCCAACCAACGTAGTACATATGGCTACGGAGTGTGGCAACAAGCAGCACAGCGCAGCTTTCCCCGTTGATTTGCCCACCTGGTTCATCAAATTGTTCACCCGCCAAGATGATATTGTGCTTGATCCCTTTGTTGGATCGGGAACTACCGCTTTAGCTGCCGTCAAATTGGGACGGCAGTATGTCGGCATAGACATCAGCGCCGAATTTTGCCACTTGTCCCGCGCACGCTTATCCGGCATTCAAATGCCACTACTGTAAGCAAGATTATGCCAGGCCGATCAATTAAACGTATCAAGTGAGATGGGTGTCTAACCCGATGAGATAAGGGCTTAAACAATGGCACAAACATTGCTAGAATCGGTTAACCTGGATGCGCTCGTGGTTCGGGTGGTGAATACCAACAATTGGGGGGATTTTGAACGCCTGTTTGAGAGTCGCGGGGGGCCGAAGGCGTGCTGGTGCATGGTGTGGCGGGCAACGGCGGCGGAACGGAAGCAGACGGATGGCGGCAGCAAGAAGGCGGCAATGGCGGCGCGGGTGGCGGCGGGCGTGCCGGTGGGGCTGCTGGCTTACCTGGATGGGGAACCAGTGGCCTGGTGTTCCATTGCGCCGCGGTCTACGTACCGGCGGCTAGTCAAGGAGAGTGCCGCAAGCGCCAGCACGGACGCCAATATCTGGTCTATCGCCTGCTTCTTTGTGGTGCGGCGGTTGCGCGGGCAAGGCATGACGCAGCGGCTGATCCAGGCGGCGGTAGCTCACGCCCGCCAAAACGGAGCCACGATTGTCGAGGCGTATCCGGTTGATCCAGATGCCCCCAGTTATCGCTTTATGGGGTTTGTGCCCACATTTGTGGCAGCCGGGTTTAGCGAAGTGGGGCGCGAAGGCTATCGCCGTCACGTCATGCGGTTGAAACTCGATTGAGCAGCCAGATTGCGCCAGCCAGGGCCAGCAGCAAGGCGGCAGTGATGAGGGCGTTGGCGGCGGTGAGATAGAGGGGGGCCAGGGATGCCGGCAATATACGCCCCATCACCTCCCCAGGCAAGCAAAGCAATCCCACCACTGCCGCTGTGGTCAGGGCCACTCCCGTTTGCTGGCGCGCCGTCAGCCAGGCCGGCGGTAGAGACAAGGCATAAGCGGCTGCCGCCAGAAACAGGATAACGGGAACCACGTCGTAGAGGCGGTGATAGGCAGCCAACACGGTCGCTAACGAAAACAGCGCCAGCAGCAGCAGGTCATTGTACGGCGTAGGCGCAGGCAACTGACGCCGCCAGCGCCATAGCGCCGCCAACACCGTCAGGCCAATGGCGGCGGCAGCCAGGATTTGCCAGAGGGTAGATTGGGGCCAGAAACCGCCCAGGTGAATGCCTGGTTGGTTAGCGTGTCGCAGAAAGAGCTGCCAGTAAAGGCGCAGCGTGTCCACCAAACCGCCGTTAGCCAGAGTGGAAACGATCAGGAGTCCGGCAACCTGGGTGAGCAGCGCCAGCAGCAGGGGCAGCCAGCGACGGCGATGCAACCAGAGCAGCGCCAGCGGCAGAGCCAGGGAGTATTTGGAGAGCGCCAGACCTAGAGCCAGCCCCGCCAGCCAGGGACGACGTTCGACGGCGCGGTGCGCCAACAACATCAGAACAAAGACGATCAGGGTGGTCTGGCCCGACCAGACGGCGACGCGCACGCCTGTGAAGGCGTAGAATGCCAGCGCCACCCACCAACTGAGCCAGCGGGGCGGAGACATTGACTGCGGCAGCAGGCGCAGCGCCAGCCAGGGCGTCCATAACATCAAGCCCACGTTGATCGCCAGCCACATCCATTGGGCTACGGGCCAGGAAAACCAGGAAAACAGAGAGAGCAGCAGCAACAGCGGGGCGGTGTTCGCGGGCGTGCGCGCCAGGCCAGGTTGGGCGACAGGCAGGGCGGTCGTAACCGTTCCGTCCAGATAGGCAATGGGCAACTCAGGCTCAGCGCGGCGGGCAAAAGCAGCGTATGGGTTTTCTCCCTGGCGCACGAAATGGCCGGAAAACCAGTAAGAGTGAAAATCTACGCCGCCCGGCGCATCTTGCGCGCGGCTGATAATGCGCGCCAGAGAAAAGAGAGCAAGCAGCGCCAGCACGATCAGACTCATTTGCAGCAGACGTTGGATGATGGGTTGGTTAAGCATGGGCAACAGGCAACAGGGAACAATCAACAGATAACAGGCAACTGTTTTCTGTTGCCTGTTTTCTGTTAACTGTTTCCATACCGTCTTTTCCACTCATACAGTTTATTGATGGCTTCCAGCGGCGTCATGGCGGTGACGTCAAGCTGCTGGAGTTCTTCTAAGACGGGGCTGGCTTCGGGGAACAGGGCGATTTGTTGGGCGGGACGGAGGTGGCTGGGGTTAACGGCGGCGGTGGGGGCGTGGGCTTCGAGTTCTTTGAGGATGTCGTTGGCGCGGTTGATGACGTCACGGGGCAAACCTGCCAGTTGGGCTACGTGGATGCCGTAGCTGCGGTCGGCGCTGCCAGGGACGATGTGGTGCAGGAAGATAACGTCGTCGCCTTCTTCGGACACGGCGACGTTGTAGTTGACGACCAGGGGGAGAATGTCCGCCAGACCGGTTAGCTCGTGGTAGTGGGTGGCGAACAGGGTGCGCGGCTTGAGGCGGGGGTGATTGTGCAGATATTCGACGACGGCCCAGGCAATGCTGAGACCGTCGTAGGTGCTGGTGCCGCGCCCGATTTCGTCTAAAACAAGCAGGGAGCGGTGGGTGGCATGGTTGAGGATTTGGGCGGTTTCTACCATTTCTACCATGAAGGTAGAACGGCCCGCGTGGAGTTCGTCGTGCGCGCCAATGCGGGTGAAAATGCGGTCGGTGAGGCCAATGTGGGCGGCAGATGCCGGCACGAACCCCCCAATCTGCGCCAATAGCACAATCAACGCTACCTGCCGCAAATAGGTGCTTTTGCCCGACATATTGGGCCCGGTGATGAGTTGGATGCGCTCCCGCTCATCAAAGCGCGTATCGTTGGGCACAAAACGGGTCAAGAGCGGCTGCTGTTCAATGACCGGATGCCGTCCCCCTGTAATACGGATGATTCCATCGGACGACAGCGTGGGGCGTACATAGCCGCGGTTGGCGGCTACCTCCGCCAGAGCCGCCGCCACGTCAATCTGAGCCAGCGCCTGCGCCGTCGCCAGCAGCCGTTTAGCCGCCAGCGCCACCTGCTGACACACTTCGGTGAATACGCGCCGCTCAATTTCCAGGATACGGTCTTCGGCGTTGAGGATAAGGGTTTCGTACTCCTTGAGTTCGGGCGTAATGTACCGTTCGGCGTTGGTCAGCGTTTGCTTGCGGATGTAATCAGACGGCACGTGTCTGGTGTTAGCCCTGGTGACTTCAATGTAATAGCCAAAAACCTTGTTGAAGCCCACTTTCAAGGAAGCGATGCCCGTGCGCTCTCGTTCGCGCGGTTCTAATTCCGCCACCCAGGTGCGGGCGTGCGCGGAGGAGCGCATGATGCCATCCAGTTCAGCCGAGAAGCCGGGGCGGATGACGCCAGGCTTGTTCAGGTTGGTGGGCGCGTCGGCGGCAATGGCTTGTTCGATCAGCCTGGTCGTGTCCAGGCATGGATCGAGCGCGGCGGTCAGGGGGGTTAATGCCGGCAAATGTCCCACCACGCCCTGCAATTCAGGCACAGCCGCCAACGCCACGCCGATATTTTCCAGATCGCGCGGCGTAGCGCGCATGCCAACCACACGGTTGGTCAATCGTTCCAGATCAGGAATACTTTTTAGCAGCGCCCGCGTTTCGGCGCGCAGCAAGCCATCGGTAAACAGGCATTCCACCTGATCCAGACGTTCGTTTAAGGCGGCAACATCCAACAAGGGACGGGTGAGGCGTTCGCGCAGCAGGCGCGCCCCCATAGCCGTTACTGTTTGATCCAGGACGCCTAACAGCGAATTCTTCTTCTCGCCGCCTAACGATTCAGTCAATTCCAGATTACGGCGGGTGGCGCTGTCCAGCGCCATAAAACCGTCCACGCTGTAAGTGGACAGACGTTGAATCTGCGCTACCGCGCCCCGCTGCGTCTCCTGTAAGTAGTGCAAAATGGCGCCGGCGGCGCGCACAGCCAGGGGCTTGCCCTCGCAGCCAAAGCCATCCAGGGCACGCACGTCGAAGTGACGCAGCAAGGTCTGGCGGGCATTGCCTTCTTCAAAGCGCCAATGGGGCAGGCGGCTGATGGCGGCGGCAGCATCGCCCAGGCTGTATTCATTGTCGGGCAGCAGCAGTTCAGCCGGAGCGAGACGCGCCAGTTCTTCTAATAACGCGCGGCGGTTGGGAATCTGGGTGACGGCAAAGTCCCCGGTGCTGATGTCGGCATACGCCAGGCCGGCGCGGTCGCCGTCAAAGATGACGGCTGCCAGGTAGTTGGGACGGCGGGCGTCTAGCATTCCTGGTTCGATGACTGTGCCGGCAGTAAAAACGCGCACTACTTCGCGCGGCATGAGACCGTTGATCGTTTCGCTGCCGATCTGCTCACAAACGGCTACTTTGTATCCTTTGGCAATCAGGCGAGTGATGTACCCCTCGGCGGCATGGTGCGGCACACCCGCCATTGGCACGCGCTGGTTCTTACCCACCGGGCGGCTGGTTAAGACCAGATCCAACTCCTGGGCTACCGTTTTGGCGTCGTCGTCAAACGTTTCGTAAAAGTCGCCCAAGCGAAAAAAGACAATAGCGTCGGGGTGCTGTTTCTTGGCGTCCAGGTATTGTTGGCGCGATGGGGTAATTTTCGTGGGGGGCATGGCAGGTGTGAAGCCGTTATGAGGTGATTTTTTCGGCTGCCAGCCAGCTTTCAAGCTGGCGTTGGTGCCGGCCTTCGAGTTTGGTCAGGGAGCGTTTGCTGCGCATCAGGTCATTGGCGGCGGCAAACGGCATGTTTTGGTATTTCATCAGGTAGGCAGCCAGCAGCGTGGCGGAGCGCCCACGCCCCTTAGCGCAGTGCACCAGCACCGTGCGTCCATCTTGTATCTGCTCATGGATGAAGGCTGCTCCCTGGCTGAGAATGTCGGGGGAGGGAACCGTCATGTCCAGAACAGGAAGCTGGATGTAGGCGATATCGTGCGCCTGATAAAGATTTACGTCGTCTTCGCGTTCAGCGCGAATGTTGACCACGGCATTAATGCCATTTTGCAGCAGAAAGTCGTAGTCGCGGGGGTAGTGCGGCGCGCCACCCAGCCACAGTTGGGGGGTAATTTCATGAAACCAGGCATGTCCGCGTACTTTTTCATAAACAAAGCGAATGAGGGGAAACAACTTGTCGAACAGGTAGTGAAATGGGTTCATTGGTTTAGTTACATAAACGATTGGTTGGCAGGTCAGGGTTTGGTTCTAGGATAGCGGAAATGTGGGAGGCGGCAAGTAATTAACGGGCAACAGATAACAGGCAACAGGCAACGGGCAACGGACGATGGTCAGGGGAAGAGGGTGGCGAATTCGCTGGCGACGCCGAGGAGGATGAGGTAGCGGGCGCCTTTGCCCAGGATGACCCAAAAGGCAAAGACACGCAGGCGGAGGTGGAACATGCCGGCAACGACTGTCAAGGGATCGCCAATCACCGGAACCCAGGAGAAGAATACGATAATGGGTCCCCACTTTTGATACAATTTCTGGGCGCGCTCCAGTTTGTCTGGCTGCACTTTGATGTAGCGGGAGAATACGAAATCCCCACCCTTGCGCCCGATAAAGTAGTTCGTAAGCGAGCCCAGAAAATTCCCCAGCGTGGCTGTCAGCACCACCAGTTTGACGTCGTATCCCAGCGGCGGCATGGCAATGACCACCACTTCGGAGACGAGCGGCAACACCGTTGCCGCCAGAAAGCTAATTAGAAAAAGCCCAACGTAGCCCAGGGAGAGAAAGAAAGACGTCATGGCAGGCCAGCCGGCGCGTTAACCAACCCGCCCCAGCGTGCGCCCCATCGCCGTTGCAATGCGGGCGACCTGGTTCATAAAGGTGGGGATGGCGGTCACGGGCAGGGCCTGGTCCGCATCAGACAGGGCTGTCGCCGGGTCTGGGTGGAACTCCACCAGCAATCCATCCGCGCCCGCCGCCAGAGCAGCGCGGGCAGCGGGCATAACCAGGTCGGCGCGCCCGGCGGCATGGCTGGGGTCGCCCAGCACGGGAAAGCTGGTGGTCTGTTTGATCAAGGCAATGGCGTTGGTATCCAGGGTGTTGCGCGTGGCGGTTTCAAAGGTGCGGATGCCGCGCTCGCAGAGGATAATGCGGTCGTTGCCGCGGCTGAGAATGTGTTCCGCCGCCAGCAGCCATTCGTGAATAGTTGACATAAAGCCGCGTTTGAGCAAAATGGGTTTTTGCGTTTCGCCCACAGCCCAAAGCAGGGGGTAATGCTGCATGTTGCGGCTGCCAATCTGGATGATGTCGGCGTATTGGCTGACCAGGTCAACGTGGGCCACGCCCAACGCTTCGGTAATAACCAGTAAGCCAAATTCATCCGCCACCTGGCGCAAGATTTCCAGTCCCTCGCGCCCTAAACCTTGAAAGCTGTAGGGGGAGGTGCGGGGTTTGAAGGCGCCGCCGCGGAGGATGGGAATGCCGGCACTCGCCACGCCCTGGGCCACCGCTCTAGTCTGCTCATAACTTTCTACGGCGCATGGGCCAGCCATGATCACGACAGCCTCCCCGCCTACAACCAGGTCTGGCGCGACAACGACCGGTTTTGTGGTGGCTCCAGGAGCATCAGCCACAGCCGCCGCGCCATTCGCATTAACCAGAGTAATCATTATTGTTCCTTTCAACAGCGTCCAAAGAAAGTACGCCGTGATCTTCAAGCGTAGAGTTTTTGTGATAGAATCTGTCAGGCAATCGGGCTTTGAAAGTAACTGTGTAGCAGCGTCGGCGGAAAGATGCCGCGGTCGGTGACGATGGCGGCGATCAGGTGGGGCGGGGTGATGTCAAAGGCGGGATAAGCCCCACTAATCCCTTCAACAGCGGTGCGCACCACGCCTTCGCGCCCGCGGGCTTCAAAGATGTCCTTTGGATCGCGCTCTTCGATAACGATGTTCGCTGCTATTGGGCTGTGGGGATCTGGGCCATCATACCCCAAAACGTAAAAGGGCAAACCAAAATAGTTGGCGGCGATGGCATGTTGCAGCGTACCTACTTTATTGGTAATGTGACCATCCAGCGTCAGGCGGTCGGCGGCGCAGATGAACTTGTCCAGCCGTCCCTGGCTCATCAGATGGGCCGACATACCGTCTGTGATCAGGGTGCAATCAATGCCCATCTCTACGCAGGATTGGGCCGTCAGTCGCGCGCCCTGGAAATAGGGGCGGGTTTCACTGGGGAAGAGGTGAATGCGCTTGCCATCCAGCCTGGCGTACCAGAGCATCCAGCATAGGGCGGCCCCGGCAATGCAATGGGTCAGGACGCGGTCGCCGTCGCGCAGCAGTTGGGCGGCATACCAGCCGCAACGCTGCGACACGTCGTTGCCGCGCTGAATTTCACCGTTGACCACAGCCAGGGTAGCGGCAGCGCGACCGCCAGGGGAAGCGCTCAGAGCAGCTTGCAAAGCCAGGGGGATAAGGTGATGTAGATCATCAGCAGTGGGGCGGGTATGCAGCAGGCGGTGGGCAGCCGCTGCCAGTTGCGTCTGATAGCCGCTGTCGCCAGCTTCGTCTACGGCATGAGCCGCCAGCGCCAGACCTAAGCCAGCGGCGTAAGCCAGCGGCGGCCCGCCCTGGACAACCATTTCTTCGATCGCCGCTGCCACACCCTCAACCGTACCATAACGCGCAAAGACGGTCTGAAACGGATATTTGCGCCGATCTAGCAGCACAACCTCATGGGCAACCGTATCGTAATAGAGGGTTTTGAAGCGGTCTGAGAGGAGGGCGGGGCAGTCGGGCGCGCTCTGGTGGGCGGGAAAAGGGGCAAGAACCATAGGAATTAACTCAGGACGGCAACATTGGTCAGTAGAGTCGCTAAAGCATCCGCAGGAATGCGCCCATCGTGCATTTGTTGGGCGGCAGCCGCTTCATCGTGGACGTTCAGCGATGGGGATGAACCCAGGCTGTCTGTGCCCAGGGCTACCGAAATGCCACGCGCCAGCATTTTCTCCAGGGGCATCCGCCCGCATTGCAATAACTGGTTGCTGCGCGGGCAGTGGGCAACTTTGGCGCCTGATTGGGCCACCAGATCGAGTTCGACATCGCTGACATGAACCATATGCACCAGCAGCGGTCTGGCGGTCAGGACGCCCAGATCGTGCAGGTAGCGAATGCTTGTGACTCCTGGGGGAGGGGCGCTCTCGGCGCCAATGCGTTGGGAGAGGGCGATAAAGGGGCCACGACCATGCACCAGGGCTTCATTTTCGTAGGGAGACTCGGCGGCATGAATGCACAGAGGCACGTCTTCAGCCAGGCAGTAAGCGGCGGCGGCGCGGAAGGCGTCAGGGTGTGTGGAGTACGGGGCGTGGGGGGTCAAGCCAATACGCAAACCAGGGCGCAAATGGGGGCGGTACCGCTCGACAATGGCGCGCGCCTGTTCGAAGGAAGCCAGGGCGTGGGCGCGTACATTGCCAATAATTTCAATGTAAACGACGCCGTGGAGGCGGCTGTTTAGCAAGGGTTCGATGCTCAAGCCTGTTTGGGAGATGTCACCGATGTGGGTGATGCCGGCATTTTCCAGCGCCACAATCCCATCGGCAATCGCCTGCCGCGATAAGGCTTCCTCCTGGCCCGACTCGCGCATTTCGCGCCGCCGCAGCACCAGCTTGCCGATCCAATCGGTAAATGGCTCGCCCGCAGGCGGCGGGCATAAATCAGTCATCCAGCCGATTTCTAGATGCGTATGACAGTTTACCAATGGCTGCACAGCAAAAAGCCTCTAACTCAATACGTTCAGCGCCAATGCCTGGGCATTGGTAAGATTGCCCGTAGGCGCATTCACCAGCTCTGTAGGCGGCAGTTGGGCGGCGTCTTCATCTTCGTTCGCCGAATAGCGGCGGACTATCTGGTAGCCGGTGTCCCGCTGCGCCGGAACAAAGCCGGCGTCGCGAATCTGGCGATGGATTTCAGGCACGTCTACGCTGCATTTGACTGCCGTGCGCGCGCCCGCGGCGCTGACGACGTTCTCCTCGATCATGGTGCTGCCAAAGTCGTCGCAGCCAAAATGCAGGGCCACAGCAGCTACTTTTTCCCCCTGCGTGGGCCAGGAAGCCTGGTGGTGGGGGATGTTGTCCAGGAAGATGCGGGCAATAGCCGTGTGCCGCAGATATTCGTGCGGCGTGGCGCCATATTCATCAGCAAAGCGGCTGCGTTCCAGGGGGGTGTTGCCAATTTGCACTGTCCAGCTAATAAAGGCGTTAAAACCCGTCCTAAAGTCGCGCAGGCTGGCGTCTTGCAAATCGCGCAGGCGCTGCAAATGGTTGAGGCGATGGCGGATCGTTTCACGGAAGCCAATAACCATGGTGGCGGTGGTGGTTAAACCCAGTTGGTGGGCGTAGTGCATACAATCCAGCCAGCCATCGGTACGCTGCTTCTTGGGGCTGACGCGCTTGCGGACTTCGTCGTCCAGAATTTCGCCGCCGCCGCCGGGGAGGCCGGACATGCCGGCAGCTTGCAACGCGCGCAGCACCTCGTACCGGCTTAAGCCACTGACCTTGACCATCTGGTCAATCTCGCTGGGGGAAAAGGCGTTGATCTCAATCTGCGGGTAGGTCTGGTGAATCCAGCTTACCAGGTCGAGATAAAACGACCAGGGCAGTTCATCGTTGTGCCCCCCTTGCATGAGGATGCGCGTGCCCCCCAGGTACAGCGTCTCGGCAATCTTTTGCCCAATAATTGGCTTGGGGTTGACATAAGCCTCTGGGTGGTTGGGGTCGTGGCGGTAAAAGGCGCAAAAGGAACAGTCCGTGTTGCAGACGTTGGTGTAGTTGATATTGCGGTCTATCAGATAGGTCACGGTCTGTCCGGGCACGAGTTGTTGGCGGCGGGCGTTGGCGGCGCGGCCCAACTGCAACAGATCAGCGTCATTGTACAGGAGCAGGGCATCGTCGTAACTGAGCCGTTCGCCATTTTCTACCCGCGCCAGCGCCCCGGCCACACTGCCCGCGCTGGGTAGTTGATGACTGTCTCCTTTGTAAAAACCCAGTTCGTCGCTGGCAAAGGAACGGTGCGGCGCATTCCCAGAGAAAAGTTCAGATCGTTGTTTCATTGTGTTCACCATCGTGTCTGGAAGTTCAGGCAGGATTCACCGCTTCTTCCAGGAATTGTAACTGCGGCGGCGCAAAATCAGGCAGCGCCATGCTCAAAAACGTCAATAAACCTTGTAGATCGCTGGCGGTCAGGTCGTAACGCAAGTCGCGCAAGTAGCGCACACAGACGCCTGCCGGCAGGGCCAGAGTGGGGGCATAGCTGGCGGCAATCTGAGGTAAGTGGGCCAGACCCGCTTGCTTGCTGGCGGATAGTGCCGGCAATATCCCCAACTCAATCAGAGCGGGCACAGCCTCGCGGCGCGCCGCCCACAGGGCAAAAACAAAAGGCAAGCCTGTCAGTTTAAGCCATTCGTCGCCCAGGTCGAAAATGGTGGGGCGACCGTAACTGAAGTCGCGCGCCAGTTCGCGGTGCAAGTAGCCTTCAACGAGGGCTGTGTCGCCAATGACGAGGGCTGCCGCTGCCTGGCGCATCATGCCCGGCAAGTCCTGTGGGCGCGTCACCATGGTTGGGCTGATCTGGTAGCGATGCCGGCACAACGCTTGCAGCAGCGCCACGCTGGTAGCTGAATGGTCAGTTAAGGCAATCGTCTCTCCAGCCAGTTCGTAAATATCCGGCTTCCAGCTAAACAGCAGCACCGTTTTCACTGCGCCCCAGGAAGCAATGCTGTGCCCTGGCAAGATGACGAACTGATCGGCGTGTTGGGCGGCAAAGTATGCGGAAATAGGGGCCAGGTCAATCTCGCCTGCCAGCAGCGCCCGGTTTAACGCAGTGGGCACGCCGCGCACAAAACGCACGCCTTTGGGAACCAGCCGATCTTCCAGGTCATATTGGAATGGCTGCGTATTCAGGTAATCAATCAAACCAATCGTAAAGCTCATAACGATTTCGTCCGTTTTTCGACATCAAATGCCGCGGCATCCTTTGGCGGTAGGGCGCAGGCGGCTGTGCTGCCGGGCATTAGCAAGCGATGGTCGGCAATCCATTGATAGAGCCAATCCTCTAGCTGCTTAAAGCCCGGTAGGCGGTAAAACAGCGTTAACGGGCGCGCCCACCAGACGTTGCGCAGCGCCGCATTGACGGCGGCTGCCCCGCCAGCCAGCTCGCCAGCGGGTGAGGCAAACCAGACTTTCGCCATGCCGTCGTCCGCCGTCAACCCCAGGGCAGCCATCCGCTCTGGAATGCGCTGCCAGGGGGCAATAGCCACCCGTCCGCGACTCCACGTCTGCACGAGACGCGCGGTCTTCTCTCAAAAACCGCAGTCGCCATCATAAATCAGCAGCGGAGATTCTTGCGTTACTTTTCGATCAGCCTCAGTTAACATCTCAACCTGTTTGGTGAACTTTGACTACGTTGTACACCGTATCTCGCTCGACAGGCACGCGCCCGGCAGTGCGGATCAGGCGCATCAGTTCGTCGCGGCGCATGTGTTCTTTCGTTTGTGCGCCTGCGTCGTGGTAAATGTGTTC
Organism: uncultured Ardenticatenaceae bacterium; assembly: GCA_964421605.1. Taxonomy (GTDB): domain Bacteria; phylum Chloroflexota; class Anaerolineae; order Promineifilales; family Promineifilaceae; genus JAGVTM01. Next base: position 11,681 of record CAYQYJ010000079.1, read on the forward strand.
TTCGACAATCGTGCCATCAATGTCGTTGGCGCCGAAATCCAGGCCAATCTGGGCCATGGCGGGGGTCAACATCACCCAATACGCTTTGATGTGCGGGAAGTTGT
>CAYQYJ010000080.1:0-11724 GCA_964421605.1 uncultured Ardenticatenaceae bacterium
TGCCTCCGGGGCCGCCATTGTGCTGGCTTGCACATTGGTTTTTCTCCTGGTATGGGGCAGCCAGACTGTGCGCCGCCGCCAGCAAGTGTAAAGAGTTGCCTATGCTCGACCACTTTGGGTTGTTAGCCCCCTTCTATGACCGCATCTTCCCCCCGCCAGACCCCACGCAACTGCGCCAATTGCCAGATTTACCTGCCCCCGGCCTCATGCTGGACGTCGGCGGGGGCACAGGTCGCGTAGCCGCCCTGCTGCAACCCCTGGTGGGCCGCCTGATCATCAGCGATCCTTCCGCCAAAATGATGCGTCAGGCGCAGAAAAAAGAACACCTGACGTCCGGTCGCCTGCTGCCCGTGCAGGGACACGCGGAGCGGCTGCCCTTCCCTGACGCCGCTTTCGCCCGCGTCCTGGTGGTAGACGCTTTGCACCACTTCCGCGACCAACATCAGGCAGTGTGCGAGTTAGCGCGCGTGTTGCAGCCTGGCGGACGGCTGGTCATTGAGGAACCCGATATCAATCGCCTATCGGGAAAATTGGTCGCTCTCTTTGAGAAACTGGCGCTGATGGGCAGCCGCTTTTATACGCCCGCGGCGCTGCGAGAAATGGCGGCGACGGCGGGCTTGCACGCATCTATCGTTGCCAACGGCGAATTTGCTGCCTGGATTGTGGCTGTCAAACCGGAAAGATAGGCGCAGCGACTGGCTCATTCGTTTTTCATCCGTTCAACGCGAGACTTTCCCCTTTTCAGCCGCCGCAATTTTGGCTTGAACGCGCCTTGTTCGGTAACGGGCAATTTTGGGCGCATATGCGCCCAAAATTGCCCATAAAATGGGTGTCAGCCCCGCCTATGGCGGGGCTGACACCCACCACGATGGGCGCAGGGCTGCCATCTATGGCATTTCAACTCCAGTATTCATGAACAGGGTGTAAGAGTCCCGGCTCTTCTGTCCTCCCTTATGTTGACTGTTCGCCGCCACTGGGGCATAAATGAGCAATGTTTGGCTGGCGGAACCAGCCATGGCGAGGCTTTATGGAACCTTCTGAGCAGTACAAAACTGCCGGCAGCCAGACCCCGGCAGCCATATTGATTCCACCCAAGATACGCGCTGAAATGCCGGCATCTCGTCGCCTGCTCATTTTCACAGGCAGCCTGCTGCTGCTCATCCTGGTCGTCTTTGCCCTCACCCATTGGACCGCCGACGCCGCCAGCAGCCGCTTCCGCACCTTCGTCACCATCTTCCTCGGTATCCTGGTAGAAGCCCTGCCTTTCTTATTAGCCGGCTCCGTCGTCTCTGGTCTGATCGAAGTTTACGTTGGTCATGGCGCGCTAGACCGCTTCCTGCCCCGCCGTCCCCTCCCCGCCGCCTTTGTGGGCGCGCTGCTTGGCTTTGCCTTCCCCGTCTGCGAATGCGGCGTCGTGCCTGTCACCCGCCGCCTCTACCAGAAAGGACTGCCTCTCTCCGTAGGCGTCGCTTTCTTGCTGGCTGCGCCCGTCGTGAACCCCATTGTCCTGGTCAGCACCTACGCCGCGTTTGGTTGGGGACCCGTGCTGTGGGGCCGCCTCGGCTTCAGTATCCTGATTGCTTTCGCTGTGGGTCTGTTGTTTACGGCTGCCAGACCCGCCGAAGTGCTGCTTCCCGCCGAGCTAGAGGCTGCCGACGCGGCTTGCCATCTGGAACACGACCATGACCACGCCCCGCCGCGCCGTTCCTTATGGCAGGCGCTGGCTGTGGGCGGCGACGACTTTCTGGATATGGCTCGCTATCTGATTATGGGCTCCATGTTGGCTGCCGGCATGCAAACGCTAACCCCCCAATCCACCCTGTTGGCTCTGGGCAGTGGCCCCATCATCTCCGTCATGGCGCTGATGCTGCTGGCTTTTGTCCTCTCAGTTTGCTCCACGGTAGACGCTTTCCTGGCCCTTTCTTTTGTCAACAGCTTCACCACCGGCTCCATCCTCAGCTTCCTCGTCTTTGGGCCCATGGTAGACATAAAAAGCTCGCTCATGTTCCTGGGTATCTTCCGGCGGCGCGCCGTGGCTTACCTGATCCTGCTGCCACTCCTGTTCGCCCTCGTCATGGGACTGTTCATTAACCTGAACCTGGGCTGGTAAAACGCTGCCCACAGCGCGCCGCACTTTGTCGTGAGATCAGAAATAAACCGCTTTTCCGTAGAGGCGTATTGCATACGCCCAATTGGATCAAAGTTTTGGCTTACCCGATTATTTCGTTAACCCTCAAGTCAGTGCGCCCCCTCCGGCGTCTGCTGGAACGGTAATTATCATGGAACGTCTACTCAAAGCTTTCCTATTAATTGCGCTTGGCCTGTATCTCTACACCCGGCTCACTTCAGGCGTCATCGAATTTTACATTCACCCCCGCTTCATTGCCCTGGTGCTGCTGGCTTCAGTCGGTTTGCTGATCGTGGCTGCCAGCTTCTTCCTGCGCCCAGAAACGCACGACCACGACCACGCTCAGGGGGATCACGCCCATCATCACCTTTCCTGGTTGGGCCTGTTTGTCCTGGCTGTACCAGTCGTCCTGGGCTTGCTCGTTCCGCCGCAGCCGTTAGGCGCAGCCGCGGTAGGCAACCGTGAAGTCCAGGTAGGCGGCTTGAGTTCGATTGCTCCGCCGCGCAGCGACGAGCGCATGGGGTTGATAGCTGGCGAGAAAAACATCCTGGATTGGCTGACTGATTTTCAGCGCAACCCCGACCCCACCACATTCAATGGCGTCGAAGCCACGCTGACGGGTTTTCTATACCGCGATGAACGTTTTGCCGCAGATCAGTTCTTGCTGGGCCGCTTTATCGTTAGCTGCTGCGTGGCCGACGCCTCGCCTGTAGGCGTGATTGTGCGCACCGACCAGGCCAGCAACTATGCGGCGGATCAATGGCTGCAAGTACAGGGGAATTTTCAGGCAGGCAGGTTTATCAATGCCGAAATGCCCATCTTGATCGCCACCGAAATCACCCCGATTGACCAGCCGCAGCAGCCATATCTTTACCCGTAATGAACGTCCAGGTCCGGCAACTTTCACTCTCTATCTGGCGGCTCAGCCGCTTCGACCGCCTGGTAGTCCTGACCATCGCCTGCCTGCTGGCGCTGGCGGGGGGGGTAATCTGGCGCGGCGACCGCGTGGGTATAACTGCCGCAGAAATATGGCCCGCGCCGGATGCCGGCAACGTATCCACCTTAACCACTCTGCGTATTACCTTCGACCAGGCTATGATAACCAACAGCGCCGCCATCATCCTGACGCCCGCTACGGATGGCAGCGCCCATTGGGCCGGAAATACGCTGGTCTTCACCCCAGACAAACCTTTAGCCCCCGGCACCCTGTATACAGCCAGCGTGGCGTCGCCGCTGCAAAGCCAGCAAGGCCAGCCACTGCTTCACCCCATCACCTGGCAGTTCCGCACCCGCCAGCCGCGCATCCTCTACCTGGCGCCTGATGCCCAGGATCACCAACAACTTTTCCTGGCTGCGCCAGACGACCAGTCTGCCATCCAGTTGACCCAGGCCAGCTATGACGTCACCGACTTCGCCGTCTCGCCAGACGCCACCCACATCGTTTACAGCCTGACGCTGGCTGACGGCAGCAGCAACCTGTGGCTTATGCCAGCCGATGGCGGCGACAGCCAACTGCTAATTGACTGCCAGGGCGCTGTCTGTGGCGCGCCTGCCTGGTCGCCTGATGGTCGTCGCCTCATTTACGAACGGCGCAACCCTGTGCTGGCTGGCGCGCCGCCAGGTCCGCCGCGCCTGTGGTGGGCTGATGTCGCTTCTGGTCAAAGCGTGCCCGTCTTTGCCGACAGCCAATGGCTGGGCATGTTGCCGCGCCTATCGCCCGATGGTCGCTGGCTCAGTTATAACGCTCCCTTCACCCAACAGGTCCAGGCTTACAACCTGGAAACAGGCCAGATCGTCACGATGCCCAGCCAGACGGGTGAACCCACTGCCTGGAGCCCAGACAGCCGCGAACTACTGCTCACGGAAATTCAGATTCAGGGCGAGCAGTTTGCCATTCACATCTTCAGCGCCAACGTTTACAGTAATACCCTGACCAATCTCAGCGCGGGCTTAAACGTCAGCGATGGCTTCCCCACCTGGTCATTGGATGGGCAATGGATTGCCTTCAACCGCAAACTGCCCCGCGCGCCAATGGGCAAACAACTATGGCTGATGCGGCCCGACGGGCGCGACACGCGGCAGTTGACGCAGGACGCCGACGTGCACCACGGCCCGCCGCATTGGTCGCCTGATGGACGTTATCTGTTGTTTCAACGTTTTGTGTTGACGCGGCCCAGCGAACCAGGCATCTGGCTGATTGACGTGGCCGCCCAAACGCAACAGGAAATTGCCAGGGTAGGCATCCAACCCGCCTGGCTGCCTTGACAGGACTATTGCCCCACCCGTATGCGCTCATCCAGACGTGTCTCCTGGCATCTCAGTCGCTTTGACCGGATAGTCGCCGCTGTGTTGGCGCTTCTGCTGACGCTGGCTGTCGTGATGATTTGGCGCGGGGATCGCGTGGGGGTGCGGGTGGCGGCATTGTTGCCGGCAGATGGCAGCACAGCTTCCACCCGCACAACCATCCGCATCACATTTGCCCAAGAGATGACGCCCCAAGACGTAGCCGTCATCGTGCAGCCAGCCATTGCCGGGCGCACCGTCTGGGACGGTCGCACGCTGGTTTTCCAACCGGATAACCCACTGCCCCCTGGAACTGCTTACCGCGTTCAGGTCCCCGCCGGTTTGCGCAGCCGGCGCGGGCAGGAACTGCTTCGCCCCCTCAACTGGGAATTCCACACCGTTGCGCCCCGCCTCCTCTATCTGGGCTGGGACGACAAGGACATTAGCCAACTCTATCTCATCTCGCCCAACGGCGCGGACGCCCGCCCTTTGACGCACGAGAAAACAAACGTGGTAGATTACGCCCTGTCGCCTGACGGCATGAGCGTCGTCTATAGTCTGGCTCAACCAGATGGTCGCAGCAGTGAATTGTGGCAGGTAGACCTGGCTGCCGCCGAAAGAACGCGCCTGCTGCGCTGCGACGACGCGCTATGCCATCGCCCTGTCTGGTCGCCAGATGGGCGACGGCTGCTTTATGAGCAGCGCAATATAGAGGCAAACAGTGGGCAGGCTGGCCCGCCGCGCCTCTGGTGGTTGGACGCGGCTGTGGGGCAAACGCTGCCGCTGTTTAGCGACAGCCAATGGCTGGGGCTGGGCGCTGGCTTTTCCGCCGATGGTCGCTGGCTCAGTTATCTGGCGCCGCAGTCGCAGGCGGTGCAGCTTTATGATCTGGAAACGGGCGAAACGCGACAGCTTGCCAGCCAGACGGGCCAGTCGCCAGCCTGGAATCCCGCTGGCGCCGACCTGGTGTTCACCGCTTACGCCACCACGTCAGCAGGCTTTTCGGTGCATCTGTTCCGCGCTGGTCTGAGCGACGCCGCGCCATTGGACCTGAGCGGCGCGGCAGACGTCAACGATGACGGGCCCGTCTGGTCGCCAGACGGTAACTGGATTGCATTTGGCCGGCAAGAAGCCGGGACGGTGATGGGCAAACAGCTATGGATTATGCGGGCAGATGGCAGCCAGGCGCGCGCCCTGACCAACGATCCGCAGGCGTATCATGTTTTGCCGGCATGGTCCCCCGACAGCCAGACCATAGCCTTCCAACGCTATGCCCTGACAGAAGCCAACGCCCGGCCAGGCCTGTGGTTAGTGGACGTCCACAGCGGCGACCTGCGCCAGCTAGTCGCCGCAGGCGCCCAACCGGTTTGGGCGCCTTAAACGTTACCCTAATTAACTGTCCGTAAACAACTTGGCGATTGGGGTTTGTCGTAACCGCTTTAGCGGTTTGGACGGCTAAAGCCGTCACTATGAACCTTTTCTGGGCAATTACTAAGCGAACGGGGTGGGGATGTATTGGCGATAATATGCCGGCATCGTCACCCCCGCCAACCCCACTTGATGTATTCGGTACAGAAAAGCCGCCCCCGTCATAATGTGCCGCGCCACGTCCACCACCCGCCGGTTGGCTGGCTCCTGTAAATAAGAACCCCGCACCCAATCATTGAAAGACCCCATAGCTGGCCCACACCAGATTTGATAATCATAAGTGCGATCAGGCACGCCCGTATTCGACCAACGAGAAGACAGACCCAAATACCAGCGGAAAATAAGGGCCATTTTACGCTTGGGGTCCCGATTCGCCTTCTCGAGTTGGGATGGATCTCGCTCCTGGAAAAAGGCGGCTGTTTCCGTCCACACATCGTCCAGACTGCGCTGGAAGATTTGTGTCTCCAACTGCTGCCGCTCCGCTGCGGGAATTTCCGCAATGCTGTTATACGCCCGATAAACCGTATACAGCTTTTGCGCCCGCATGGGAAAAAAGGTGCCTTTCTTTAACACCTGTACCTGCACCCCCATCTCAAACATATCAGCCGCCGGCGCCATGGCCACATCGGGCACAGCCGCCTGCGCCAACAGCGCCTTCGTGTGCGCCGACACGCCCGCTTCCAGGCAGCTTTGATTCACCGAACCTGTCACCACATACGAAGCGCCCATCATAAAAGCCGCCAGGGCTGCCGTAGGCGTGCCAATGCCCCCTGCCGCCCCAATGCGTGTCTGGTAACTGGACTGGCTTTGCAATTCATCCCGCAGCAGCACAATCGAAGGGAACAGGCAAACCAGCGATTGGTTATCTGTGTGCCCGCCCGAATCCGCCTCTATGGTGATGTCATCCGCCATGGGGATGTGTTCCGCCAGGGCGGCCTGCTGGGACGTAATCTTGCCCTCTGACACAAGCTGGTTGAGCAGACGCGCTGGAGCGGGCTTCAGGAATTTCTCAGCCACTTCCCGCCGCGAAAGTTTGGCGATGACCTTATTCCGCACCTGGATATACCCTTCGGGGGATACGCTCAAACCCGCCACGCGATACTGCACCACAGCCGGCGTCAAATCCATAAACGCCGACGCTTCGACCGTAGTGACGTTGTACCGCAAATATAAATCCACCGCCGCCCGTTCGAACATCTCTTCTTGTGGGCTGTGAATCAAGTTAAAGGCATAGGGCCCCTGCGGCAGAGCCTGCTGCACTTTGTGAATAGCCGTTTCCAGGCGGTCAGGCATCAAACCTGCCGCCCCAAACGAACCGAGAAAACCCGCCTGCCCCATGGCAATAACCAGGTCTGCGGTGGCAATGCCATTGGCCATCGCGCCCGTCGCATAAGCGTAATAAACCTGATGAAACGCGCGAAACATGGGATCGCCTAGTTGGTAGACAGGCATCGGCGCCAGCGCCGCTAATCCCTCCACATCTGAGGTCCCTGCCGGCTGAAAGTAACCCTCATACGTCACGCCCACCCGTCCATACTGGTCGCGCACCAGATAACAAGGGTAGTCCAGATTTAACAACACCGTTTTAATGCTCGCGGGGTCAAAAGCGATAGCAGCCGGCGCGCCGTGCCAGCTATATGCTGGCGCTGCCCCCAGATAGCGGAGGCCATTGTCGTTTTGTGTCATTGATACGTCCTTTCTCTGATTGTCTGGCCTGAGTAGCGAGGTTGCATGGCAACATCTCTACCTCACCATTTTACTTGCTTTTCTTGAGTTTGACATGCAGATGACGGCGCTTGCTCCCATGCCCAGGCTTGACAAAGAGAGATGAGTCGAGTCGCAGAGGACGCCGTTCGAAGCTGGCTTAACCGCTGAGCGTGGCTGCCAGCTCAAGGGGCAAACAAGGATGGATCAACGGAACCCTGGCCCGGCGTGAGGCTAAAATAATGATGCAGACTGTATTCGGTCAGCGGGGCAATCAACTGCTGCGCCTGATCGGCAATGCCGCCGTAGCCATACCCCAAATACCAGATAGCTGCGCCGCGCACCTGGGGGTATGCGGCATAGAGCCAGGCAGCCCAGGCGATGTCGTCCATCGCCTCTGCCACCAGGGGCACATCCTGATACTCCCACCCCCATTCGGTAATCAGTATCGTCGGGCGGGGGATTCCATGCCGGTCGCAAATCTGGAACAATGCCTGGAAACGGCCCACCAGATAGGGGTAAATGTTGGCGATGTCGTCCGTTTCGTAGCTGTATTCGTGCAAAGCAATGGCTATCTGGTCAGGATGCGCTGCCGCCAACTGGAGAAAATCAATCATAGCCGGCAGTTCCCAATGTTCTGGCTCTGGTTCGCCAGAGGACCAGCCAAAGGCTGCCCAGCGGAAACCGTCAGCCAGCGCCAGTTGGGCCGTTTCCAGGGCAAACTCCGCCAGCCATTCGGCGCGGTTCTTGTCCACCTCGTTAAGCGTCTCGATCCAGACCAGACTGGGGTCGAGCTCGGCGGGGAAGGCAAGTTTGTGGTGCAGCCAGTGCTGCTGCGCGGCTTCGACTGGGGGCAGATTGTAGTCAGGCAGATCGTAACTGACGCCCGTTCTACGGAAGACGAGGGTATGGGAAATGCCGCTGGTTTGGGCCAGCGTTTGCGCCGCAACCAGGGGCTCGGCGTAATCCACGCTTTTGAGGAAGAAGGGAATGCCGGCATCATCCAACGCCGCCATCCATGCCTCTAGCCCCGTCAAATTTCCGGGAATCCCTACATGAAAACCAATCTTGTTCAGCCCCAATTCCTGCCCCTGCGCAGCCAACTCTACCGCCAGAGTAGGGGCATCCAGCGGCAGCGTGCTGGTCAACGGCACAGGCGGCGGCAGCGGCGGCGGCAGCAAACCATCAGCAAAAAAAGGAAGGTAATGGCGGCTGACCTCATTGGCTCGCGCCAGCCGCGACCACAGAACCCACCCGCCCGCCACCATACTCAACGCCAGGAACAACGGAAGGAAGGTCTTTTTGAGCATGGTTATCCTCTCATCTAGCCACTGGGCAGGGAACGAATGTAGTTAATCATGTCCCAGATTTCATCGGCAGAGAAAGCGGCTTTCCAGGAAGGCATGGCTGAGTTGAACGGCGGCATCAAGCCGCCTTCACTGATGCGCCAGAACAAGTAATCGTCGCCCATCATCTGGCTGGTCAGCGCCACAGGCGCAGGCTGCGGCGTCAACACCGGGCTGGCAACCCCATTGCCCAGGCCATCATCGCCGTGACAAAGGGAACAGTTGGCGACAAACAACGCCTGCCCTTTGATCAAGGAATCTTCGCTGGCGGGGACGGGGTTACTCATGCCGGCATACTCCTGCGGAATCGGCGCCATATGCCGCGCCATCATATCCCCCCCCATGCCCATCATCGGCCCCGCGCTCGGCTCCCCCGTCGCTGCCGGCGCCGCCGTCTCCTGGCCCACCCCGCCCTGACAGGCAGCCATCATCAAACCCATAAACAAAACGCCCCAAAAACAAACTGCTCTACACATACCCCATTTCCCGTTACCTGTTTCTCGTTCCCCGTTGTCTGTTAACTGTTAACTGTTAACCGTTGACTGTTACTCACGGGCGATACTGCTCTGGATTGATCGCCGCCTGCGCCGGCGGCAAAGGAATGGCAAAGTAATTGCCCAGCGCATAATCCCGCATCGGATTCATGAAAATGTGCGCCTTATTAGCAATCTCATTGTAACCCGGCCCCAGATACCACAACGCCGCCCCTTTCACCTGCGGGTACGGCGCATATAACGCCGACGCCCAGGCAATATCGCGCATCGCCTCATCCAGCCCAGGCACATTGTCATACGCCCAACCCCACTCCGTAATTAACACCGTTGGGCGCGGAATGCCGTAATCGTCGCACACCTGGTACAGCAGTTGGAAACGGCCCAACTTATACGGGTAGTCGTGCGCAATATCCTCTATGGTATAGCTGTATTCGTGCAGCGCCACAGCAATCTGGTCTGGATACTGCCCGGCCAGGCGCAAAAATTGCAGCATAGCCGGCGATTGCCAATCGCTGACCTCCGGCTCGCCCGACGACCAGCCAAAAGCCGCCCAGCGATAGCCATCCGCCAGCGCCAGTTGCGCCGTGTGCAGGGCAAACTCCGCCAACCAGCCTGAGCGGTTCTTATCCACTTCGTTGATTGTCTCCATCCAGATCAGACTGGGATCCAGTTCCGGCGGGAACGCTTCTTTGTGCAACTGCCAGTGCGCTGCGGCAGCCTGGTCCGGCGGCAAATCATAATTGGGCGTGTCATAATTCGGTCCCGTGCGCCGAAAAACCAGCGTATGTGGCACGCCGCTGGCGCGGGCAATCTCCTGCGCCTCCAACAGAGGCCCCGAATTATCGGCGCTTTTGAGGAAGAAGGGCACGCCCGCCCCATCCTGGCGATGCATCCAGTCGGAAATGCCAATCATATTGCCGCCTATAGCCACGTGAAAACCAATTTTAGCGAAGCCCAGGTCTTGCCCATTCGCCTGCAGCTGCGCCCGCACTGCATTAAAGTCAATGGTGGGCGTAGGCGTAGGCATGGGGGTATTGGTAGGCACGGGAGTGGGTGTGGGGGATGGCAAAGGGTGTCCCAGAAAGAAGGCAAAGTAAGCGGCAATGGGCATGGAGGGTGGCGTAACTGTGTGCGGCGGCGAGGGGGTGGCGGTGATAGCGGGATAAGCCGGCGGCGTCTGGCTGGCTGCCGGGCTGGGCAGCGCATACGCCGGCGGCGTGCGCGTGGGCAGCGGGGGGGGATAGGCGGCTGCCGCTGTCGTCTCCGGCGCGGGCAGCGCATCCGTTGCCGCCGCATCCGTTGCCGCCGCATCCGTTGCCGCTGTTGTGTCCGCTTGACTGGCTGTCGCCGTCGTCGTTGGCGCGGGCGGTGTGGGCACAATGAGATTGTTAACGCACCCTGCCAGCCAGAGTACGGCTATCAGCGCCAGCCCAGCCTGCCGCCAGATAGCGCCTGTTCGATTGTTCATGGTCGAAAACACGTCACGTCCCAACCTGGATCAGGTCGCGCGTAAAAGTGGTCAACGAGCGAAAACCGTCAGGCGTAATCACGACATCATCTTCAATCCGCACGCCGCCGCGACCAGGCAAATAGATGCCAGGTTCCACCGTGAACACGTTCCCCACACCCAACGGCTGTTCATTCCCTTCTATCATAAAAGGCGGCTCGTGCGTTTCCAACCCCAATCCATGTCCCGTGCGATGGATGAAATAAGCGGCATAGCCGGCATCCTCAATGACGCCGCGCGCAGCGCGATCCACTTCCTGGCAGGCCACATTCGGCGCGGCAGCCTGTTTGCCCACTTCATTGGCTGCCTTGACGACTTCATAAATACGCCGTAGTTCGGGATCAAGGGACCCAACGGCAAAAGTGCGCGTAATGTCGGAGGGATAATCGTCTACCAGAGCGCCCCAATCAATGACCAGCAGGTCGCCCGCCTGAATGGGACGGTCGGTGGGCACGGCATGGGGCGAAGCGCTGTTGGGTCCGGCGGAAACAATGGGCGGAAAAGCAACCGCGTCCGCGCCCGCGTCCATCAACGCCTGCGTTAACATGGCCGCTATCTGTTTTTCGGTCTGGCCTATCTTCAGGCGGGGAATAAGTCGCTCTAGTGCCGTCTCCGCCGCCGTCACGGCGCGCTCCATGGCTGCCAGTTCGCTGGCATCCTTAGTCAACCGCAGCGCCGTCATCACCGGGTCGGCGTGGGCAATGGTCACGCCAGGGGCATATCGTTTGAGCAGTTCATATTCCACTACCCGCATGTGCAGGGATTCCACGCCCAGCAGATAATCGGAAAGTTCCAGGAAAGCGCACGCCTGTTGAAAAGCGCCCGTGTATCCTT
>CAYQYJ010000081.1:0-4434 GCA_964421605.1 uncultured Ardenticatenaceae bacterium
TACCCCTTCCCTGGCAACAGGGGCGGGATTACCTGATTATTTTCTCAATGTCCAACAGCAGGTTTTCTTGCCTCAGCCGCCGGTTTCAGCCGACGGTGAGAGGGGGATATTCTGGCGCAAACTCTCAATGATCTGCCGATCGGTCGCAGCGAAAGCATACTTTTCCAACTCCGCCAACGTCACCCAGGCGTGGTCAATCACCCCCAGGTGTTGCGGCTGCCCTCCTTGATAAAGGGCGTGATAAGCGTGCAGGGTGATGCGAAAATGGGTGTAGGCGTGCTTGATGCTGATTTGCGGCTGCCCTACGGCAATCTCCAGCGCCAGCTCTTCCTGAATTTCGCGGCGCAGCGCCTGCGCGTGACTTTCGCCTGGTTCACATTTGCCGCCAGGGAACTCCCACAGTCCGCCCAATAGCCCATCCAGCGGACGCTGCGCAATCAGGAAGCGCCCATCTTCGCGCCAGATAATGGCTGCCGCCACGTCATAATGCGGCGTGTTTTTACGCGGCGGGCGCACCGGGCGCTCCAACTGCGTTCCCCGCGCCGCCGCCCGGCAGAGCGAGCGCAGCGGGCACAGCAGGCAGCCGGGCTTCGTTGCCGTGCATACCATCTGCCCCAACTCCATGAGCGCCTGGTTATAATCGCCAGGGCGGTCAGCCGGGACCAGCCGCGCCGCCAGCGCCCACAACTGCCGTCTGGTCGCCGTCTGCGTCACATCCTCCCCGATGTCAAACACCCTGGTCAGTACGCGGATCACATTCCCATCCAGCACGGGCGCGCGTTCGCCGAAGGCAATCGAAGCAATTGCCCCTGCCGTATAGCGACCAATCCCGGGCAGCCGCTGCAAGCCGGCTGCCGTGCGCGGCATCTCTCCTTGATAATTCTGCATCACCCGCTGCGCGGCAGCGTGCAAATGGCGGGCGCGGCTGTAATATCCTAACCCCTCCCATAACTTTAACACCTCCGCCAGCGGCGCTTCAGCCAGAGCCGCCACTGTGGGAAAACGCGCCATCCACCGCTCGTAATAGGGAATTACGGTGGCAATCTGCGTTTGCTGCAACATGACTTCCGCTGCCCAAATGGCGTATGGGTCCGACGTGCGCCGCCAGGGCAGGTCAGCGTGCCCCGCGTCCCACCAATCTAACAGTGGCGCAGCCACATCGGATAGTTCACGTTCTGACCACGCTTCACTTGCCACTGTCCACTTCTCACGCCCGCTGATAGCGAATAACAGGGTGGGTGTTTTGCTCAATCTCGTCCAGGTTGGCGGCTACCAGTTCGCCCCGTTGATACAGGTATTCGACGTGCGCGCCTGTTTCTTCCAGCGCCAGCAGCACGTGATAGCTTTCCACGTGCCCAAATAGCTCTTTGCTCACGTCGGCAATGGAGCGCGGTTCATGGCAGATGTCCCACGTCTTTTGCAAACGGGATTGGTGGGATTGGCGAATGGCTTGAATGCGGCTGTAAATGTCGGCGATGGGTTCTTCGTGCCCGCCCAGCCCCAGGGTAATGCCGGGCAGCTTCTCAATGCGGGCTAACGAGTCCAGATAATGCCCCAGCCCCATGTGATTGGTGATGCTTTCGGGGGCCTGGTGGGGGGTAATGCGCGCCAGGATGTGGTCGGCGGTGAGCAGCACGTCATCCACGCGCAGGCAGACCTGACCGGGGCAGTGGCCCGGCGCGTGAAATACCTGAAAATCGCCTGGGGCGGGCTCCCCTTCATCCAGCAAGAAATCAACGGGGACGGAACGGTAGAAGCCTTTCGCCCACAGGTAAACGGACATCAGCGCTTCGCGGTGTTTTGCCGGCACGCCCGCCATCTCCAAAAAGTTTTCCAGCCGCCGCGCTGCCACCACCTGCCGCTCTTGATGGTTGGAAAGCACCCGCCGGTCCAACACGTGCACGCCAATGGGGGCGCGGCTGAACTGGCGCACAAACGGCAAGCCGCCAAAATGGTCAATGTGCCCGTGCGTAATCAGGATCGCATCCAGGTTTGCCAGGTTGAAGCGCTGCCCGTATTCTGCTTCCAGGGCGGCGAAGCCCGCCTGCAACTGCTGGTTGCAATCAGGCAGCCCAGAACCCGTATCCACCAGCGTCAACCGTTCTCCGTCGTCAATGACGTAAATGTTGGCTACCAGCGTCGAAAACGCCTGGACAGGAAAGGTATAAATGCAGCGCCCGGCTGCGGTAGTAAATTTTTGTATCGTGTTCGTACTCATGCGTAATCAAGCGTGTTGCAGCGAAATCTGTGATTCCTCTCAGGTAACATCGGGCATTTCCGGCGAATATTGCTCGTACATCCGCTCCGCGGTCACCTGCCGCAGGCGGGTCATGGCAGTGTAGATGTCCTGAAACGATGTGTACAGGGAGGCAATGCCCAAACGCAGGTTATCCGGGCGGCGGAAGTCAGGCAGGACGTTCATTTGTTCAATCAGGGCGCGGTCAATACGCGCCGCCTCTGCGTGCCCCAGAGAAACGTGTGAACCGCGCTGCGCCGCGTCGCGGGGGGAGTTAAGGGTGAAGCCCAACGGCTGCAACCAGGCTTGCCACAGGGCGATCAGGTATTCGGTTTGTTGGATGGATTTGGCGCGCAGACGGGAAATGCCGGCATCCACCAACAAATCCACCCCCGGTTCCACCGCCGCCAACGATAACAACGGCGGCGTACCCGTCAAAAAGCGCGTGATGCCCGCGCTGGCTTGATAATGCAGTTCCAACGCAAATTGATTCCGTTGCCCAAACCAGCCCGCAATCGGCTGGCGCAGTTCTTCCTGCAAGTCGCGGCGCACATACAGAAAAGCGGGCGCGCCCGGCCCCCCATTGACGTACTTATACGTACACCCCACCGCCAGGTCTACGCCGCTGCCGTTTAAGTCAATGGGCACAGCCCCTACCGAATGGCTTAAATCCCACAGCGCCAGCGCCCCCACGCGGTGCGCCTGTTCCGTCAGAGCCGCCATATCATAAGTATAGCCGCTCTTGAACGCCGTGTGCGATAGCGACAGCAAGGCAGTATCCTCGTTTAGAGCCTCCGCCAGCGCCGCCGTTGGTCCGTGAATCCCGTCCGGCGACGGCACGATTTGCAGCCATCCCCTATTGTTGAGCGCCCCCTGGAAAATGTACAGGTCAGAAGGAAAATTCAGGTCGTCGCTGACAATTTTGTGCCGTCCAGGTCGCGCACCCCACGCCGCCGTTGTCAGCTTATACAGGTTGACGGAAGTGGAATCTGCCAGAATGACTTCATCTGGCTGCGCCCCCAAAAGATGAGCCAGTTTGCCGCCGATTTGCTGCGCCAGCGTGAACCACCCCTCATTCCAACTGCGAATCAACCGCTGCCCCCACTGCCGCGTCACCATATCTTGCAGCAGCGTCACCGTCGCCCGCGGCAGCCGCCCCAGAGAGTTGCCATCCAGGTAAATCAATTCGGGATCGTCAATGACAAACGCCTGGCGAAACGACGCCAGTTCATCGTTTTCATCGAGCGCGATAGCTTCAGAGGGAGTTAGAGAGAACATAAAAACAGTCAACAGACAACAGTCAACAGAAAGCGGGCAGTTGTTAGCTGTTTTCCGTTAGCTGTTTTCTGTTGATTGTTCTCAACGCGGCGCGCACGGGGCTGCCGTCGCCGCCTTCGATCTTTAAGGGTAGGGCCACCAGTTCGTATATGCCATCGGGTACATGGGCCAGGTTTAACCCTTCCAGAATGGCGACGCCATGCCGCCGCAGGGCGTGATGGCCGGGCATCTCTTTACTGTTAGCGTCATCCATGGAAGGCGCGTCGGAGCCAAACAAAATGACGCCGTGCTGTCCCAGATAAGCAGCCAGGTACGGGCTGGGGTAAACAAAACCATCAGGAAAGCAGGTGGGGTCGAGGTGGCTGGCAAGACTGTGGACTAACAGACGCGGCGCCAACGCCAGATTAACCCCTGCCAGGTCGGCAGGCAGCAGCGGCCCGGCGCCTTTGCTCACCGTCACCACCTGCGCCAGACCCCAGTAAATGTCTAGCGCCAGGTTTTCTACCGTAGCTGCCTGGTCGGCAAAATGGTGCGGCGCATCCATATGCGTGCCGATGTGCGCGCTGCTGGTAATGGTTGTCAGGTTCACGCTGTGTCCGTCTTGCCGCCGCAATGCGGGCGTGAGGCTAAACGGCGTGTCCCCAGGCCAGGGGGCCAGCGATTCGTTTAAGGTGCGGCTAATGTCATAGATCGTCATGTTGAAGATTTCCCAGTTTGCATGATAATAGCGTACGATGGTACTTTAGCCACAAAGAGGGCAATATGCAACGTCGAATTATAATGGGTTTGTTGTTTGTATGGGGGCTGGCGCTGCTGTTGATCCTGGCGATCAATGCCCGCGCCTTGCAGGAACAACTCGTTTATGAAGCGGTATGGGCCAGAGCCGAGGCGTCGCCTACGCCGCCGCCTTCCCCAACGCC
>CAYQYJ010000081.1:4534-7436 GCA_964421605.1 uncultured Ardenticatenaceae bacterium
CGCCTACCCCGACGCCTCTCCCAGACACAGTGGAGTTTCGCGGTATGTGGGTCACTCGTTTTGATTGGACCAGCGGTACGCAACCTGCCGACCCCGCCAAAATCAACGAAATTGTCAGCGACGCGGCCTTTGCGCATATCAACGTCATCTTCTTCCAGGTTCGCGCCAACGCTGACGCCTATTACACGCCTGGCCTGGAGCCGTGGGCTAAACGGGTCAGCGGCACGTTTGGGCAGCCGCCCAACCCGTATTGGGACCCCCTGGCGACCCTGATCCAGACCGCCCATGCCCAGGGTATCCAGGTTCATGCCTACCTGAACGTCTACCCCGTGTGGGATGAGTGCAGCCCGCCGCCCGAAAATGTAGCGCCGCGCCCGTTCTACTATAACCTACGCGATTTTCATGGCACCACCGGGGGCAAGTTGAATGGGCTGCAATGGCAGACCAACGATGCTGTGCCATGCAGCCCCTACATGCGCGCTTCGCCGGCGTCCACGTTTGTGGATGACCATTTGCTGGATGTGGCCGCCGACCTGGTCGCCCGCTATGATGTAGACGGGATTCACCTGGACCACATTCGCTACAACAGCAGCGACACCTCTTGCGACCCGGTCAGCGAAGCCAGCGCGGGCGTCAACTGCTTCACTGCGCCCCCGGCTGGCTATCTGAGTTACGCCGACTGGCAGCGGACGCAGGTTAACGGCACCGTTGCCAAATTTTATGATCAGATCGTGCCGCTCAAGCCAGGTTTGTGGTTGTCCGCCGCCGTCTGGCCCATTTATATTGACTATTGGGATTGGGGCGGGCAGGAAGGCTACCACGATTACTATCAGGACTCCAAAGCGTGGGTGGCGGGCGGATACATTGACAGCATCTCCCCCATGATTTACCCTGGCGTCTACGACTGCGACGATCCGGGCTTCTGGACGCAGCAGCGGTGGCAGACGCTGGTGGCTGACTTCCAGGCAAACGGCGGCGGTCGCTACGTCATCCCTGGCATTGGTACAGGGTATTGCACCTTCAGCGAAATTGAGGCCCGTATCCAGATGGGGCGCGCTTTGGGCGTGGCAGGTCAGGCGTTGTTCTCCTATGGCGGTCTCAAAGCCAATAGTTATTTCGATGACCTGGCGTATGGGCCTTACGCCCAACCCGCCAGCGTGCCCACGATTTCCTGGCATCCTTGAGCAAAAATTGATCGAGTATCTCGTTAACCTGTTATCTCCTTATATCGCCTCCTATGGCTATGTGATCCTGATTGTCTTGCTGGTCCTCGAAGGCGCTGGCTTGCCTGTGCCCGGTGAGACCGTGCTGCTGATTGTGGCTGCGTTTGCCGCACACGGCGATTTATCCATTGTCATGGTGGTTGTCGTCGCTGCCGCCAGCGCCATCGTGGGCGATTCCATCGGCTACAGCCTGGGGCGGAACCGGCGCGAGTGGGTGCACCAACGGTTGGCGCGGCATGGCGATGGTACGGGCCTGGCGCGCAGCGAAGCGTTTTTTCACAAACATGGTCCCAAAGCGTTGATTGTGGCCCGCTTTATCCCTGTTATTCGCGTCTTTACGGCGGTAGTTGTCGGCTTAAATGGCATGCCCGCGCGTACTTTCGTCAGCTATGAACTGGTAGGTGCAACTTTTTGGGCAGCGACCATCGCTTTGCTGGGCTACCTCTTTGGTAGTAATCTGGCGCTGCTGGATGAGATTATCCACCGCATTGGGTTTAGTTTGCTGGTGGCGCTTGTGTTAATTGCCGGCAGCATCTGGCTCATGCGGCGTCTGTCTAATCAAGAAAGCCACGTGCGCGCCCGTCTGGAACGCATCAGCCAACGGCTGCGGCTGCCGCAGTTGCTGGCCTGGCTGCGCTACCGCTTCAACCCCGCCAGTGGGGCGGCGTTTGTGGTCACCGTCAGTTTCGGCGTTTCCGTCATCAGCGGCTGGTTGTTCAGCGGCATCACCCACGACGTGCTGGAGCAGCAGGAATTCGCCTTGTACGATGCCAGCGTCGCCGTCTGGTTCCTCCTGAACAGCACCGCCGACAGCCGCGCCTTTTTCCTGGCGATGGGTTTTCTGGCGCTGCCTCGCGTCATCCTGGTGGGCACGGGCTTGACAGCCATCGGGCTGTTATGGCAGAGACAGTGGCGCTGGTTGATCGCTCTGCTGGTATCGGTCGGCGGCGGCGTCACCCTGAACCTGCTGCTGACGCAGTTTGTCAAGCGCACGCCCCCCGCTTTCCCGGCAACGCTGGTGCCTGCCCGCAATTACAGCTTTCCCGCCGATGAACCGATGCACGCCGTCCTCTTTTATGGTTTTCTGGCTTACCTGATGGTGCGTTCCCGCGCCAATTGGGGTTGGCAGGTGGCTGTAGCCCTGGGCGTGATGACGCTGCTGGCTCTGATTGGCTTGAGCCAGATGGCGTTGGGCACGCATTATTTGACCGACGTCATTGCTGGCCTGGTGGCGGGCACATTCTGGTTAGCCGTTACCATTTTATTAAGCGAATTGATTGCCCCAGACACTAGAGCAGTCTCCAAGACTGCTCCAGTCTAGGGCAGGTTTCACGCCTGCCCCGACGGACGCTCGTACCCGTGAATGCGCGCCATGCCTGAGAATTTCCCTGCTAATCTTCTGTCTGAAAAAGCCCAACTCCAGCCGCAGCCCTTCCGATCGCGCGCGCCTGTGGTTGGGCCTGTCATTGCCTGGTTTCGCACAGCCTGGAATAACATCGCCGCCCGCTGGTATGTGCAGGCGGTAGTGGAGCAGCAGAACCAGTTTAATCTGCTTGTGGTAGAACAGTTGCGAACTATGGAAGCCCGCCTGATCGAACAGGATCGGCTGCAGACAGAACTGATTCACCAGCTTGCCGAATTGACGGCGATGTGGCGAGAAGAAGGGAGAAGGGAGAAGG
>CAYQYJ010000081.1:7536-11698 GCA_964421605.1 uncultured Ardenticatenaceae bacterium
GGGAGAAGGGAGAAGGAGGAAGTTGATGACGGCCCGTTGGGGGGGGCGTTATGCCCGTTATGCTGCGACTTGCTTATTTTAGCCCGCTGCCGCCCGCGCGCACGGGCGTTGCCGATTACAGCCGCGAACTGCTGCCTTACCTGGCGCAGCGGGCAGAAGTGACCCTGTTTGTGGCGGGCGCTGTGGACGAGGCGCTGCGCCAGCAATTCCCCGCCTATTCCCTGGCGGAGTATGCCTTTCGCCGTTGGCATTTTGACGCCGCCCTGTTTCATATGGGCAACAGCCGCCACCATGCTCCTTTTTACCATACCTTCCGTCGTTTTCCGGGCATCCTGGCGCTGCACGACTACGTGCTGCACCATTTCCTGGCAGACCAGACAGCCGGGCAGGGGAACTTTCCCGCCTATGCCCGCGAATTGGGGTATGAGTTGGGCGCTGCCGGCATTGACATGGCCCTGGACATTCAATATCAACGCCAGCCGCACCCCTTGTTTACGCTTCCCCTCAACCAGCGGCTGCTGGACTTAAGCCTGGGCGTCATTGGACACAGCCATTATGTGGCGCAGCGGGTAGGAGCCACAACAGGGCGACCTGTGGGCGTTGTGCCGGCATTGATCGAACCCCACCCTGTCCACAGCCGTCGAGCGCAGTTAAACCTGCCGCCCGAAACGCTCTTAATCGGCAGCTTCGGCCAGATTACGGCGGCGCGACAGATAGACGTGGCCCTACACGCCTTTGCCCAACTACGCCAGACCATGCCCCACGCTCACTACTTGGTCGTGGGCGAGGCGCACGCCGAAGTAGACCTGCCAGCCCTGATTGCTGAGTTGCAGCTAAACGACAGCGTCACCCATCTGGGATTTGTGGCTGACCTGGCAGAGTTTGTAGACTGGATTGGCTCGGTGGATGTGGTTATCAATTTGCGCTGCCCAACGGCGGGCGAGACTTCAGCCACGGCGCTGCGGGCGCTGGCAGCGGGCTGCCCCCTGATTGTCTCCAACGCGGGTTGGTACGCTGAACTACCTGACGAAGTGGCCTTGAAAGCGCCTACGCCTACCCATCCCAACGCCTTGTTCTTCCTTTTACAGACCCTGACGCAGCAGCCTGCCCAAAGACAGGCGATGGGACAGGCAGCCCGCGCTTATGCGCAGACTCACCACAGCGGCCCCGCGGTAGCCGCCGCTTATGTCGCCTTTATTGAAGGCGTCCTGCGCCAACTGGGAGCGGCTTCCCATGCCTGATTGGTTGGCTGTGGGTTTGATTGTTTTGGCTGGCTACCTGTTCGGCGTGTTTGTCTGGCGCTGGCTGGATGGCGCAGATGCCGGCGCTCCCTCCCCCCAGGATGCTTTAGACCACATCTTTGCCGCCCTTTCCCTGGGCTTCGGTCTGGCTGGCTGGTTGGCTCTGTGGCTGGCTGAAGCCGGTCAGTACAGCCTCCCCCGCCTGGCCTCCCTGCTGCTCCTCCTCACCCTTCTCGCCGCCCACCAATCGCGCCGCCGCCTTCTCCCTTCTTCCTTCTCCCTTCTTCCTTCCTCCCTTTCCCTTCTCCCCTGGCTTTTTCTCGCCGCCTGGCTCTTCTTTCGCCCGCATGAGTACATTTTGGGCGGCGCAGATGCCGGCGTTTACGTCAGTCTGGGGGCGAATATTGACCGCAGCGGCGGCATCCTGATTGACGATCCGCTGCTGGCGCAATTGGACCCCGCCCTCTACCCCCTGCTGCTGCGCTCGCTGCCGGCATCGGAAGCCGCCCCCTACTACTGGTTCCCTGGTTTCTACGTGCCCGGTCAGCCGGCGGGGCGGGTCATTCCCCAATTCTACCCGCTGCACCCCGTCTGGCTGGCGGTAGCCGCTGGTCTGGGCGGCGCGCCTGCCAGCCTGCTGCTGCCTGGGCTATGGGGAACTTTGGGCGTAATCGCCCTCTTTTTGCTGGCGCGGCGCTGGGGCGGCGGGCTGGCGGCGCTGCTGGTATTGGGCGGCATGTCGCTGAATGGGCTGCAAATCTGGTTCAGCCGCTACCCGACTACAGAAACGCTGACGCAGTTCTTATTATGGACAGGAGTGTGGGCGCTGGCGGTGTGGTGGCAAGATCGGTCACAGCGAACCTGGGGAGTGCTGGCCGGGCTAATGTGGGGGCTGCTGCTATTGACGCGCATTGACATGTTTTTTGTGGCGGCGCTGCCGGCATTTTTGCTTTTCTGGCTATGGTGGCGACAGCAGGTGCGGCGGCAGGACACCTGGTTTTTTGTGCCCGTCTTTCTGCTGACGCTGCACGCTTTTGCCCACGCCTGGTGGCAAAGCCGTCCCTACTTTTTGAACACCTTTGGTCTGGGGTTGCGCCTACTGGAACGGTTCCCCATTTTGCCTGCCGCTGCCGTGTTAGTTGTTCTCTTATTGTTGGCGCTCTCCCGCCATTATCGCCCGGCTGAACTGGCGGCCCGCTGGCGGCAATGGCAGCGCTCTTTTCTGATAGGCGGCATCGTCCTGTTATTGCTGCTGGCGCTGTATGCCTGGTTCATTCGCCCGTATAACGAAGCGTCGCTGCGCATCTGGGACAACTGGTTTGCCGCGTCCCAGGTCAGTATGACCGACGGCGAGAACTTGCGGCGTTTAGGCTGGTATCTGTCTCCTGTGGGCGTCTGGTTGGGTGTGGGCGGCGCATGTTGGCTGCTCTGGCGGTGGCCCTCGCGCCGCCTGGAAATCGGGGCTGTCCTATTTGTGGGGCTGTTCTTTAGCCTGCTGTACATCTGGCGGCTGCAAAACAACCCGGTGCTGGTGTATGGGCTGCGCCGTTATGTGCCGGCAGTCATCCCATTTGCCACGTTAGCCGCCGCCATGTTGCTGAGCGATCTTAGCCAGCGGCGCGGTTGGCGGCGGGCTGCCGCCTGGGGGCTGGCGTTCCTGTGGCTGGCGGGGTTGGTTTTGAGCGGCAAGGAATTGGTGTTCCAGGTGGATGCGCAAGGGTTGGTTGAGCGGACGGCAGATGCAGCGGCGCAGATGCCGGCAGCCTCCATTCTCCTCTTCAACGACCCTGCGCCCGTTGGCTTGGGAGATTTTATCGGGATGCCGCTGCAATATCTCCACGGGCGATATGCCTTCACCCTGCGCGACCTGGAACAGTTAGCCCACCCCGACCAGGCGGCGCGGCTGCGGCAGGCGATTGCCGGCTGGCAAGCGGCAGGCTACGCCGTATATTGGGTTGGCGATCCCGCCTGGCTACAGCAGCAGCCGCTGGCTTTTCAATCAGCCCAGACAATAACGCTGGCGGCGCAGACGCTCGAAGGCAGCTATGACCGCCGCCCTCAGGCGATATTGGCGCGGGAATGGGGCCTAAACCTGTATTTACTTGAGCCGCAGTAACGCCCCATCGCCAGAGAAAGGTAATTATGCACAACTCCCATGCCATCCAACGCTTTTTGAGCGGCCTGCTATTTGTGTCAGGCGTCTTGTTTGCCCTGCTGTTGGCTGTCGTCTCTTTCTGGCCCGATCAGGAAGCCAGCATTTTTGATTCCTCGCTGGCGGCGCAGGCGTCCTTAAACACGCTGCGTTGCCCGTTGGTTATTACCCCCAACGAAGCCGCCGCCATCCGCGTGACTTTGGCAAATCCCCTGGAGCGTCCTATTCAACTGTTGGCGCGGGCGCGTATTTCCGATGGATATGCTACCCTGATGCGGCAGGAGACGCACACCGTGCCCCTGGCGCCGGGAGAGACGCAAACGGTCAGTTGGCCCATAACGGGGGAAGACGCCGTTTATGGCCGTTTTGTCCTGGCGCGGGTATACGTTTTTCGCCAGAACCCGCTGCCTTCGCGCCAGAAATCATGCGGCGTCTGGTTCTTAGACGCGCCGCTGTTGACGGGTGGACAGTTGGTAGCAGCGACGGCGGCTGCCAGTTTTTTGGGTATGACGGTGGGGAGCGTCTGGTGGCTGCGCCTGGAATGGCCCCTGCGTGGTCGCCGGCGGGACATGGCTCTGGCTGTAGGTACGCTGGCGGCGCTGGTATTGGCGGCTGCCGGCATGAGCCTGTTGGGTTGGTGGAGTGGGGGACTGCTCCTGCTTTTGCTGACCATTTTGGTGCTGATCGTTCTCTTGGAACGCTACTTTTTGACGCATTAAGCCATAAACTGGCGTTATATCAGGATTAAAACTTACGCGCCGCCAGAGAG
>CAYQYJ010000082.1:0-11594 GCA_964421605.1 uncultured Ardenticatenaceae bacterium
ATGGGTTCGCTGACGAGGGTGACGGCGACGTAGGATGCCGGCAAAAAAGCCAGCGCCCAGTTAAACGACGAGTGCCCCAACAACTGCGGACCCAAAGCCATCAGCAAAAACAGCGCCAGCGTGCGGGGTTCGTACCCTATCAGGGGGTAGCCGCTGAGGATGACGGCAGCCAGCAAGAACAGAGCCGCTGTGCCGTAGACGACGGTGGTATAGGTGAGCAGGGACAGGTGGGCGCGCAGGCGGCGGCCAATGATCAGATAGATGGCAGCCATCCACGCCCCCACTAAAGCCAGGAAATTGCCCAACAGCGGGCGGCTGCCCCCGCCGCCGCCGCCGCCCACATCCCATAAGGCAATGATGGCGCTGCCTACCAGGGCCAGGGCAATGCCGGCAACCAACGAACGCGACATCTTTTCCTTGAGTAAGAACGGCGAAGCAATCCCTACCCATAAGGGGGACGTGGTCACCAACACAGTGGAACTGGCGACTGTGGTGTATGCCAGCGAAGAAATCCAACTGGCGAAATGGACGCCCAACAGCGCCCCAGCCAACAGCGCCAGCCGCCACTCGGTGCGGCTCATGCGTCGCAGTTCGGCTCGCCGCCAGCCCAGACAAAAAGGCAAGAGCAGCAGCGAGGCAATGGTTGTGCGCCCGGCGGCGATTACCAGGGACGGGGCGTCCCCCTGGGCAAAACGAATCAAAATGGCGCTGACTGAAACAGCCAGAATGCCCACTACGAGCACCAGCGGCGGCGGTAAAAGATGCTTCTTCATGCCTGTTTTCCTGGCGTGTGAAGGGTTTTGTCTGGTTTGACAAAGCAGTTGCCGTTCGTTAGAATGGGTTTGTAAAAGCCTACCAGACAATTTGACTTACCACCCACCTGCCAATTCGTGGGTGACGTTGATCCACTGATTTTATGCAGCCAAAGGAGATATGACAATGGCATTTGAATTACCACCCCTTCCCTATGCTGAAGACGCTTTGGAGCCGCACATTGATGCGCGCACCATGGGCATTCATCACGACAAACACCATGCCGCTTACACCAGCAATTTGAACAACGCCCTGGCTAACCACCCAGAGTTGGCTGGCAGGAGCATTGAAGAGTTGTTGGGCGATCTGGACAGTATTCCGGCGGACATTCGCACGGCGGTACGAAATAACGGCGGCGGTTACGCCAATCACAACCTGTTTTGGGAAGTGATGAGCCCTGACGGCGGCGGCGAGCCGTCGGGGGAAGTGGCGGAAGCCATTGCGGCGGCTTTTGGCAGCTTTGCTGCTTTCAAAACCGCTTTCACGCAGGCGGGAGCTACGCGGTTTGGTTCTGGCTGGGCCTGGCTTTACCTGGATGACGCGGGGAATCTGGCGGTTTCTTCCACCCCGAATCAGGACACGCCGCTGATGCTGGGGCATACGCCCATCTTGGGCGTAGACGTATGGGAACACGCTTACTATCTTCACTACCAAAACCGGCGCGGCGACTATCTGGCGGCCTGGTGGAACGTGGTCAATTGGGATCAAGTTGAGGCTAATTATAAGGCAGCCAAAGCCGGGTAGTGTATAATAGCAAAATCGGACGCGGGGCGGCGCCTGGCGTTCGTTTAACAGTGACGCAATTAACAAGGAGACGAAACTAATGACGCATATCGTGACCAGATTGTGCCTGCGCGATACAGCTTGCATTGACGTGTGCCCGGTAGAGTGCATGGTTTTGGGAAAGCCGGAAGAAGAGTGGCCCTGGCTTTATATTGACCCGGACACGTGCATTGACTGCGGCGCGTGTGTGCCGGAGTGCCCTTACGAGGCTATCTTCCCGGAAGAGGATGTGCCGTTTGATTACGAAGCTAAACCGGGGCAGTGGATCGCCAATACTAAGGCGCTTCTGCCCAATGGGCAACGTCTGCAAGGGGAGATTGATGGGCATGACGTCAATGTGTTGAACGCCATTCAACTGGCGGGCGGCGAAGTCCTGGACCTGACTGAAGATATTCCAGCCAACTACGATTTCTTCTCTATGGGACCCGGCTACAAAGCCCTGGATATGTAGTTTTTGCTCCCAGACGTAGTCTGGCAGCCAAAGTTAAAAGCCGAATTCGCTAGCGATGGCCCGTTAGCTAATTCGGCTTTTTCTATCTGGATGCCGGCATCCGAGGTAAATATGTGCGCAGATTATCGTATTGAGAAAGATTCTTTAGGCGAAGTGAAGGTCCCCGCCAATGCTTACTGGGGGGCGCAAACACAGCGCGCGGTGGACAATTTCCCTATCACGGGGTTGCGACCGTATCCCGCTTTTGTGTGGGGTATGGCTATTATTAAGCGGGCGGCGGCGGAGGTGAACGCCGCACTGGGATTGTTTAATAGCAAAATGGTGGGGGAACAGACGGTTACGGGCGAAGCGATTGCCCAGGCGATTATGGTCGCCGCCGACGAAGTGTTAGCCGGGCAGTGGCGGGAGCAGTTTGTGGTTGACCCTATCCAGGCGGGTGCGGGCACCAGCCACAACATGAACATAAACGAAGTGATTGCCAACCGCGCCAACGAAATTTTGGGTTACGGTCTGGACGCGGCGACGAAACCCGTTCATCCCAACGATCATGTGAATATGGCGCAATCTACCAATGACGCCATTCCCACGGCTATTCGCCTGGGCTGCCTGTGGCGGCTGGACGAACTGCTGCAAACGTTGGACGCATTGGCGGCGGCGCTGGCTGGGAAAGCGCAGGAGTTTGATGGGGTGGTCAAAAGTGGGCGCACCCATTTGCAGGATGCTGTGCCTGTACGGCTAGGGCAGGAGTTTGGGGCATACGCGCGGGCGGTGGAGCGGGATCGGGCCAAGATCGCGGCGGCAGGCGACGGGCTGCGCCGCCTGGGCATTGGGGGCACGGCTACCGGTACAGGTTTGAACGCCCATCCTGAGTACCATAGCCGCATGGTGGCTACTATGAGCCGTCTGTCTGGCTTAGAACTGGCGGAATCGGACAACCTGTTTGAATCTATGCAGAGCATGGGCGATATGGTGCATTTTAGCGGCGCGCTGCGCACGCTGGCGCAAGAGCTGACGCGCATTGCCAACGATTTCCGTTTGCTGTCTTCGGGGCCGAGCACGGGGCTGGATGAGATCCGGCTGCCCGCGGTGCAGCCTGGTTCGTCAATTATGCCAGGGAAGGTCAATCCGGTGCTGGCGGAGATGTTGAATATGGCGATGTTCCAGGTGATGGGCAATGATCTGACGGTGATGTTGGCGGGACAGGCGGGTCAGCTTGAGTTGAATGTGATGATGCCGATTATGGCTTACAATTTGTTCCAAAGCATGGATGTGATTATCAACAGCGTGCGGGCTTTCACAGATAAATGCGTGCGCGGTTTGCAGGCTAATCCGGTGAAGGCGACCGGCTGGCTGGCGAAGAATGCGATTCTGGTGACGGCGTTGAATCCGGTGATTGGCTACCTGAAAGGGGCGGAAGTGGCGAAGGAGGCGATGGCTTCTCATCGCACGGTGCGCGAGGTGGTGTTGGAGAAGGGGTATTTGACGGAAGAGGAGGCGGATCGCATTTTGGATGTGTATAAGTTGACGGAGGGGGGGATTCACAAGTAGGTTTGGGAAGAGAATAGTTAATGGGTGAATGGTTAATGAGGGGCTGCAGGGGCAGCCCCTTTTTTGCGAGGACGGGGCAGTGGCGCTAATGCGGATTGAGAAGGCTGTTTTGGCAGCGATGGTGGCGCATGTGGCGGCGGCGAGGCCGGAGGAGGGGTGCGGGTTGTTGGGGGGACGGGCGGGGGTTGTGTGCCGGCATTACCCCATCCCTAACCTGGCGCGCAGCCCGCACCGTTTCGTTATGGCGGCGCAAGCGCAGATTGACGCCCTGTATGCGATGGCGGATGCGGGGGAGGAATTACTGGCTACCTATCACTCTCACCCGCATGGGCCTGCCGGGCTTTCCGCCAGCGATCGGGCGGAACTGCCTGGGGGCCGCATCTGGCATGTGGTGATTTCCTGGCAGCCGCCGGACGCGCCGCAGGTGCGCGTCTTTGGGTTGGACCAGATGAGGGTGACTGAAGTAACGTGGCGCGCCGTGTAACCATTGGCGGCAGCGCGTGTTGTAGCAAAGGTAAGAAGTGCGCCGCAGTTGCAGGTTAAGAATCGGGTAACTGCCAGGCTAGTCTGAAATTTCACCGCCAAGACGCAAAGAGCGCAAAGGGAAACCAGGGAAACCTGGCGTCTTTGCGGTAAGAGGTGGCATCATGACAAACGTCTTGTATTTTTCGGCATCCGCTTTGGTGGGGTATTTGCTGGGGGCAATCCCGTTTGGCTATTTGTACGTGAAGCTGTTTCGCAACGTGGACGTGCGCCAGATTGGCAGCGGGCGCACGGGGGGGACGAACTCTTTTCGCGCCGCGGGGCTGGGCGCGGGTATTTTGACCTCGTTGAGCGACGTGCTTAAAGGGGTGACGGCGATCTGGATTGTTAGCGCCCTGTTCAGCACGCAGATATGGCTGCCGTGGGCGCAGGCGTTGGCGGGGTTGTTCACCGTGGTCGGGCACAACTGGTCGGTTTACATTAAGTGGGCGGGTGGGGCGGGCACAGGACCCAATGTGGGCTGGTCGGCGGCGTTGTGGTGGCCGATGCTGCCTATCAGCCTGGCGGTGATGGTGGGTTTGCTGCGCGGTTTGGGGATGGCTTCTGTGGCTTCGATGGCCATGGCGGTGATTATTCCGATTGTGTTTGGCGTGCGCTACGCGATGGGGGTGGATGGGACGTTTGCGTATACGGCTGCCGGCATTGCTACCCTGTTTGTGGTGCTGTGGGCTTTGCGCCCCAACATCAAACGGCTGCTCGACGGCACCGAGCGCGTCGTTGGTCCCCGCGCCAAACGCGCAGAAGAAGCCAAAAAGTAACCTACCCCCCTCCCTTTGTCAGCGCTTCATAATGCAGGAAGCCCAGGTCATCAATGATGACGCTCTTTACCGCGGGTAAGGCTACAGCCATGCGGGGGGATTGGGTGAGGTCTAATGCCGGCAAATCTTCCGCCCACAACGCTTGAATTTCGCCATACTTTGCCAGCCGCAAATCAACTTGCAGCGGGTCTAACGTCTCCATCTCCGTCAAAAGCGCTTCCATAGCCGGGTTTTCGTAGTTGGAGCAAACGGTGTCTGTGCGGCGTAGGAAATAATACAACCAGCTCATGCCATCGGCGTAAGACACGGGCTGGTTGGGGGCGGGCCAGCCCATCAGGTAAGCTGGATAGTTGCAGGCGGCCTTTTCGTTGCGGAAGGTTTCCCAGGGAGCGCCTTGCAGCGTCACCTGGAAAACGCCTGTTTCTTCCAGTTGCAGTTTGAGTGCGTTGGCATACGCCTGTTCCAGATTGGTGTAGCGCCCGTCGCTGATATACCAGAGCGTGATGGGCAGGGGACGCTCAGGCGTATAGCCGGCAAAAGCCAGCAGGCGACGGGCTTCGTCCAGGTTGCGTTCTGGCTGCGTGGGCGCATGGCCAGGGACGCCATCGGGAATGGGTGTGTAAAGGGGGGTGCGAATGCCCTGGAAGATCTGGTCTGCCAGTTGTTGTCTGTCTACGGCATAAGCCACTGCCTGCCGTACTTGCGGCACATTCCAGGGCGCTTTGTCGTGGACGAAGATCAGGTAACTCTTAAAGCTGGCGGGACCTGTCCATAGGCGATATTCGGGCATGTCGCGCAGTTCGAGCAGGTCGCTGTCTGCCAGGCCTGTCCAGGCCAGATCAATGGCGCCGATAGCCAGCGATTCGCGCATACGCTGCGGCGAAGGGTAAAAGCGCACCTGGATGTTTTCAAAGGCGGGCGCGGGGCCGGGCCATTGCGGGTTGGCTTTCAATTGCAGCTTTTCGCCAACGACCCACTCTTGAATGGTGTAGGGACCAATTCCGCCGCAACTGCTTTGGGGATCGGCGTTGGGCGAAAAGCATTCATCGCTGATGATAAAGTAAGGGGGCGTCGCCAGCAGGCTGGGGAAGTAGGAGATGGGCGTCGCCAGGATAAATTTGACGGTCAGGGCGTCAACCACGGTAACGGCGTCCTCATCAGCAAAGCCGTCCCCATTTTCGTCTTTCAGGAAAGCGTTGACCAGCCAGTTGCCCAGGCGGGCTGAACGCAGCACGGACCAGCGCACGTCATCCGCGCTCAGGCTGCTGCCGTCGGGAAAGACGATGCCGTCGCGCAGACTGAACGTGTATTCTTTTTTATCTTCAGAAACGACTAACGTATCAAAGAGCAGGGGCGCCAACTGGTTATCCGCCGTGTGCCAGAACAGGCCGCTCATGGTGTTGCTTTTGATTTCCCAACTGATCAGGTCGGGCTGCAGGTCAGCCGGGTCCAGGTCTTTCAGCGCGCCGCTGAGGCCAATGACGAGTTCGTTGGCTGGCGTGCCGATGAGGGACTCGCCAGCGCGAATGGTGTCGTCCTCTATGAGCCAGGCGCGGGCCAGGCGGTCAATGGTTCCGTCTCCGCGCACCTGGGCAATGGCTTCGTTGAGGGCTTGCTGCAGCGGTTCATTGTTGGCGGCTATGGCAATGCCGTACGCTTTGCGGCTGATCCAGGCGTCGCGCCCGCTGCCGCCGGCAATTTTAAGCTGTTGGAAGTAGGTGGTGGTGAAATGTTCAGCGTCGTCGCTGTCAATGATGACGCCGTCCACGACCCCATCAATCAGCGCCTGCAGGGCAGCCGGAATGCTCTCGAACAGGCGCAGATCGGCGGCAGGGATGCCAATCTGCGCCGCCGTTTCGGCGCCGCTGCTGTTTTCTTCCACGCCGATGGGCGCGCCTGGCTGGATGTCGCGGTAGCTTTGGATGGCGGTTTCGTTGGCGCGCACTACCAGCACCTGCCCTAATTCCAGGTAGGGCGTGGTGTAGGCGATGCCGGCAGCAGGCTCTTCGGGAATGACCAGGGCAGACATGGCGGCGTCAAATTCGCCATTGGCTACGCTGGGCAAGAAGCCTTCATCGTAGCTGGTAACCACAAATTCGTACTCAAAGCCCGCTTGCGGCGCGATATTAGCCATCACGTCTGCGTCAAAGCCAATGATTGCGCCGAATTCGTCAATGTCCTCAAAGGGAGGAAATGGGGCGTCTATGGCGATGGTGATAAAGGAGAGATCGCTGGCTGCCGCTGGCGGGGCATCCGTTACGTCCGCCGTGGGGACCGCGGCAGCGGGTTCGGTGGGGCTGGCGGTGGGGGCGGCGGTTTCGGGTTCATTCTGGCAGCCCAGTAACAACAGCGCCAGCAGTAGCGCCAATGGGCGTGTCAGCCGGCGCGTTAAAGCGTGTGTGTCTCGTCTCATCTATTTTTGCCTACACTTCCCCCAGATACGCCCGCCGCATGGCTTCGTTGGCGCGGAGTTCGGCGGCGGCTCCTGAAAGCACGACCTCGCCCGTTTGCAGCACATAGCCGCGATCGGCGATGGACAGAGCCATGTTGGCGTTTTGCTCTACGATAAAGGTGGTCACGCCTTGATTCTTGATGGTCAGGATGATCTCGAAAATACGCTCCACGAAGATGGGGGCCAATCCCATTGATGGTTCATCCATGAGCAACAACTGCGGGCGCGACATGAGCGCCCGGCCCATAGCCAGCATTTGCTGTTCGCCGCCGGACAGGGTGCCGCCTAACTGGTGCAGCCGTTCTTTGAGGCGGGGGAAAAGCTCAAAGATGCGGGCTACGTCCGCTTCCATTTCGGCGCGGTCGTGGCGCAGATAAGCGCCCATTTCCAGGTTTTCGCGCACGGTCATGCGGGCGAAGATGCGTCTGTTTTCGGGGACAATGGAGATGCCGCGAGCCACGATCTCCGTGGTGCTCAAGCCATGAATGGGTTCTCCCAGGAACTCGACTGTGCCGCGCGTGGGGGTGACGATGCCCAGGATGGTTTTGAGCGTGGTAGATTTGCCGCTGGCGTTGCCGCCTAGCAGAGATACCATTTCGCTGGCATAGATTTCCATGTTGACGCCACGCAGCACCTGTACGCTGCCGTAGTGGGTGTCTACGTCTTGCAGGCGAAGAATGGGTTGGCCTTGTTGCATTTCGTTCCTTTGGTGAGACTGGTCTCACCTGGCAGTCCGCTTAGGCGGCAGGTGTGGTGTAATGGGGCGCTCTATTATTTTTTGCCGTAGCCAAAGCGCTGCAACGCCTGTTCGTTGCGCCGCCATTTGGGTTCTACTTTGACCCATAACTCCAGGAATACTTTGCCTTCTACCAGTTTTTCAATTTCGCGGCGAGCCGCCGCGCCAATCTGGCGCAGTTGGGCGCCTTTGGCGCCGATCAGGATTTTTTTGTGCGTTTCGCGCTCGACGAATATGTTGGCGGCGATGTAGGTGACGCCGTTTTCGCGCTCTTTGAACTCTACGATCTGGACAGCCGCGCCATAGGGGATTTCATCTTGCACTTGCAGCAAAACTTGTTCGCGGATCATTTCGGCGGCTATGTCTCGCAGGTAGGTGTCTGTGACTTGATCGGCGGGGTAGTAGCGGGGACCTGTGGGCAGCGCTTCGACCAGCATCTGGCGCAGTTCGTCGCAGCCGTGCCCATGCAGGGCGGAGATAAGGAGCCATTTAGCCTGCGGCAGCAGCGCCTGATACGCAGCGCAAACCGGAAGCACCTGTTCGGGCGGAATCAGGTCGCTTTTGTTGATAGCTATGATGATGGGGGTGCGCGCGGACAGGGGTTGGAGCTCGGCGGCAATGGCTTTGTCGCCCGCGTGAGGGGGCGTGGCGGCATCTACGACCCACAAGATAACGTCGGCGTCGGTTAAAGTTTCTGTGGCCGCTTCTAGCATGAAGGCGTCTAGTTTGTGGCGGGGCGCTTTGATGATGCCGGGGGTGTCCATGAAGATGATCTGGTAAGTGGGGGCGGTGAGAATGCCAAGCTGGCGGGTGCGCGTTGTCTGCGGGCGGGGGGTGACGATGGCGATTTTTTGGGCCAGCAGGGTGTTGAGTAGGGTGCTTTTGCCGGCATTTGGCAGTCCCACCACCGTCACAAACCCGGATTTGTGCCCGGCGGGCGCCGCAAAGCTGGCTGTGTCTTCGTCGGAAAGGAGAATATCGGAGTCATTCATCGGTGTATCCCTGGTCTGGGTAGTGCTATCTGGTTGCGCCGTCTGACCAGGACGGCAATATGCCACGCATGTAGTCCAGGCTGGCGGCAATTTCGGCGGGTGATTGTCCTGCCCCGGCGCGTATAACCAGGCACTTGAGCGAGCTTTGCGCCAACTGCGGCAGCCACTCTTGCCAGGCTTTGTCGCGCGGAGCGGCGACCTTGCCGTCGTCATCCAGATCATAGATGTATGCCAGCGCCAATCTTTGTTCCAACGCCGCCAGCCAATTAGGCAGCGTATTGCGGCGCAGCGCCAGCGGCGTATCCATGGCCCAGCCGATAGCCAGGTCGGCGGTGATGCGCGCCATGCGGTCTACTTGATTGGTCAGGGGGATGCCCAGCCAATAATCTATATTGAGTAGAGCCATGTTGACGCGGCGGTTGACGCATTGCGTCCAGGCTTCGTCATATCCTTCAATGGTGGGCGGGGCGGCGCTGTCGTTCAGGTAATTGTTAAAGGCGATTTCGCTGGTGAAAAGGTCGGCGGGTTGGGCGACGAAGACGCGGCTGCCGAGAATGCCGGCAACTGTCGCCCCGCCAATCAAGATGTCCCGCCGCGCCCGCTCAAAAAACATCTGCGGCTGCGTTAAGGGGACGGCGGTGGTGGACCAGACAGACAAACCCAGGTCGTCTAACTGTGTTTTTAACTGGCGATAGAAGCGTCCGCCTGGCTTACGCCGGAAATCATAGCCAAATTCGGCGTTTTGTAGATTGATTTCCACTGTGTTAAAGCCCAGCGCGCGCGCCTGGCGCAGGGCGGCAGGCGTATCGGGGCTAAGCGAGTCACTGTTGATGGCAAAGTGCATGAACATTATCCATTGGTGATGCGCGTGAGTTCGCGCAGCGTCAGCCCTGTGCGTTCGTCGCGCAGCAGCGGCAGCCGGACGCGGGTACGGCGCAGTTGGTTCAAATCCAGTCTGGCGGTGACGATGCTGTCTTCGTAGTATGGGCCCTGGCACACCAGATTGCCCTCGGGGTCATACACTGTGGCCCCGCCCCAAAATGTGACGCCATCTTCAAAACCGGTGCGGTTACAGTGCAGCACGAAATTGGTGAAGATGCTGGCGTATGCCTGATTGATGTGTTCTACCCAACGGGCGCTGCCAATTTTCTGCTCCGTAGCCAGGCCGCGTCCGGGCGAGGCGGACGTTAAGATTAAGATGTCTGCGCCGTCCAGCCACAAGATATAGGGCGGGCTCATGTGCCAGAAATCTTCGCAAATGAGGATGCCCACCCGGCCAAAGCGGGTGTTAAAGGCGCGCACCTGGTCGCCCCAGGCGAAGTAGCGCCCTTCGT
Organism: uncultured Ardenticatenaceae bacterium; assembly: GCA_964421605.1. GTDB lineage: Bacteria > Chloroflexota > Anaerolineae > Promineifilales > Promineifilaceae > JAGVTM01. The sequence continues at coordinate 10,411 of CAYQYJ010000082.1, forward strand.
CGAACATGCCGTAGGTGGGCAAATAAACTTTGCGGTGGATGTGCAGCAGTTCGCCGCGGGAGAGATAGGCGGCGGCAATGAAGAACTTTTGCCGCTGATCGGCTTCGACAAAGCCAACGACCAGGTCTATGTTGCGGCTGGCTTCTAGCAAAGGGGCAAAGATGGGATTTTTCCAGTCGGGTTTTAGGGCGACTTCAAAAGCCAGGTCGTGTAGGCGGTAGCCGGTCAGGGAGAGTTCGGGGAAGATAAGCAGTTCTACCCCCTGATCGGCGGCCTGTTCGATGGTTTTCAGGTGTAGGGCCAGATTGGCTGGCACGTCCCCTAGTTTGGGGTTGATTTGGGCAAGTCCGACTTTGAAGTTCATAAGGCAGCAGTTTGTAGTGGGAGAAGTTCAACTTCTGAGAGAAGTTGAACTTCTGTTGATCAGCAGGGCAATGAAAGCGGCGGCGGCGATGCCGGCATCCAAAATCGGGCCCATTAACCCTTGCCTGTCGCCCCGCCAGAGCCAGAGCAGTAAATGAGAGAGGGTTAAGAGCAGCAGCGCCAGCCAGAACAGGGCGCGCCCTGTGGGTTGATTTCCGCGTTGCCGGAGACCGATGATTGCCGGCAGAATGAGCAAACTAAAGCCCATGCCTGCCAACTGCGTGGGGTAGCGCAGGTCAAATACGCCAAAACTGTCGGGCAAATTGGCTGCCAGCCAGCCTGGCGCCGCCAGACGACCGTAGCCGCAGCCGTGGAAGAAGCAGGCAGTCCAGCCGGTCAGGTATAGCAGCGGCAAAAGCAAAGCCAGGACGCTGGCGACGGCGTCCCAATGGAGGTTATGCCAGTTACTCCATAACCAGATAGCAAGCAACCCGGCCAGCAGGACCCCATGATAACTAAGACCGCCGCGCCAGACCAGCCAGATTTCTGTGGGTTCAGCCTGGTAGTATGCCCAGTTGACGCCTACGTAGGCGGCGCGTCCGCCGAGAATGCCGGCAATCAGACCGACCAGCAAGGGATCAAACCAGTCACGCCACTGTTGTGGGCGCGGCGCCAGATGGTACGCCAGAGCCAACGCGCCCAAAATGCCCAATCCCCATACATATTGGTAAGTGTACAGAAAAAATGGGCCGAAGCGGCCCAGAAGTGGGTGCATAGCGCTGATATTAAATGAAGTAGGTAAATGGGGCAACAAATAACAG
>CAYQYJ010000083.1:0-9634 GCA_964421605.1 uncultured Ardenticatenaceae bacterium
CAACATAACAAAGAGGAATAGGGGTTTCTGTTTGCGAGACATGATTACTCCTTTAATGGTGGTGAGTGGGTGGCGGTCAGAAAATGACCTACTAGAAGTTGATGCCGCCCAACCGAGCCCGCTGCTTTGGCGGCGCGGTGGGCAGCGACTGGCACATGGAAGTTATTCTGAAGGGGGCGGCGCGGGTGGCGTTCCTATTTCTCTTTTTACCGTTTCTTTCTCTCCTTGTTTGTTCAACAAATCAAACGCTTTACATAAAAATCGGGCGTTGGTCCACTTCTACTGTGGAACCATGCAGCAACTCCTTTCTCTCAAGGTTCGCTCAGTCGGGGCAACCGTTGTGGTTGCCCCGACTGGCAGGATGGCAAACCGCCCTTTGCCTACGGCATGATAGATTGGCGCAAAACAGTGTATGAGAAAAAGAGGGGGAGCGTCTGCCGACGCTCCCTGGAGAAAAAATTGTAGGACAACCAGTAGTAGGAGAACCGGTAGAACGAGTCAAACTTCTTGCCCAGAGAAGTCAGCCTACACAGATAAGCATAATCCCTTTTTGACTGTTTGTGGAGGGGTCAGTCCGGGCAGCCTGGGGCGTGTGCGGGCAAAAACAGGGCATTATGGGCGGCGGCGGGCGCTGCCGGGCAAAAATGGGCGCAGGAAGGGTATAGTAGGGGCGATGGGAGAAATAAAGTGTGCAAAAGGGCAACAGATCAAGTATGATAGAGACGTTCCTGCTTGCTGTCAGATAAAACGGAGAATCGTCTCTCACGCATCGTGAGCGCAGCATGACCACACCGCCAGAGATTACAGCCGCGAACCTACACCAGGCAGTCCAGGCTGCTTTGCAAACCTGGCGCACGCCGGAGAACCGTCCGCGCGAACCCTGGGAGGATTTGCAACTCATCCGCACTGAACGCCAGGCCGCCGCCACGCTGCATCAAGCCATCAACGCCGTGCTGCAAAAGGGATTGGACAAACTGGCGCAGCAAAACGCGCGGGGGCACACCCTTCTCACCCAACAATACCTGGCAGGCACCAAGCGCCAGGCTATTGCCAACCAGCTTCACCTGAGTCTGGATCAAGTCAAACACGAACAAAAAAAGGCTATAGCCGGCCTGGCAGAAATCATCAAACAGTTGGAGCAGGCTGCCCGCCAACAAAAAATCGAAGACGATTCCGCCCAAATAGAACCGCGCACCTATGACGTCCTTTTTGGCGTGGCGGATGTATGCCAAAAGCTGGAAGAAGCGCTGTTGGCGATTGGGCCGCCGTGGGTGATGGCAGTAGTGGGCATCGGGGGGATTGGGAAAACGTCCGTCACGCATTATGCGGCGCAGCGGGTGATTCAACGGATGCGGTATGAGCAAGTTATCTGGCTGCGGGTAGACCCCTTGGGGGAGAAGAGTGCCACACGGCAGCAGTTCACGTTGGCGGAGTTGGTGCGGAAACTGGGGCAGCGGCTGTGTCCGTCTTTGCCAGAGGACGCGCCGCCGAAAGTGCGGCAGCAGGAAGTGCGGCAGGCGCTCAAAACACTCCCTTATATGGTCGTTATTGACAACCTGGAAACAGACCTGGACGCCGCCTTCCTGGCGCATCTGCACGACCTGGCTGACCCCAGCAAATTTTTGCTCACCACCCGCACCCTCCCCCCTGTTCAGGCTGGCGTCTGGCGGGAAACCCTGGCGGAACTTGATCTGGATCAAGCCGCCGCCCTGATCCGGTACGAAGCCAGCCGGCTGGGGCAGTCAGACCATCTGGCAAACATTGATGACCAACAGGTACGCCGCATCTATGAAAAAGTAGGGGGCAATCCGCTGGCGCTCAAGTTGGTGGTCGGTCTGAGCCATGATTTTCAGACCTTTGATCCCATCATCGCCGACCTGACCGCCGCCCATTTGCCGGACGTGGCCGCCATGTACCGTCACATTTACTGGAAAGCCTGGCACGCCCTCAGCGAAAAAAGCCAGAGCCTTCTGGTAAGTATGCCCCTGGCAGCCGATATTGGCATGTTGGAAGAACAAATGAAAGGGATTGGCGGCCTGGATGACGCCAATCTACTCGCCGCCATCCACGAGCTGATCAGGCGCTCCCTGTTAGAGGTGCGCGGTACTCCTGCCGGGCGGCGCTACGGCATCCACTCCCTTACTCGCAGCTTCCTGCTCACAGACATTATCAACTGGCCGCAGTAACGCCTGTAGGACAATTTGCTAAATTGTCCCCTACGATAAGCAAATAGGACAAACTGGAGCAGTCTTGGAGACTGCTCCAGTTTCAGGAAACTCATGGTCAGCCACCACTTTGCCCAGGTCGTGGCCACAAACGTCGCCTACTGGCAAAACCGCGTCTATAACCTGACCGACGCCGAAATTCCCCGCCTGGCGCCCGATCATCCCAACCTGCTGCGGGCGGCGGAGTTTGGCCAGGTGCTGCCGGCAACCCAACCCGCTGTCGCCGAACTAATCCTGCACGCCTTCCCCCTGATCGAGCGCTGCGGTCACTGGGAACTCTGGCTTCCCCTGTTGGATCAGGCCATCACTGCCAGCAACGATGATGCCCTCCCCCGTAAAGGCAAACTGCTGAATTGTCGCGGGCTGCTGCTGCGCCGGCGCCCGCAGTTTGACCAGGCCATCGCCGCCCACGAAGAAGCTCGCCGCATTGCCATACGCCTCAACGCCCCCCAGGCCGTCGCCGAAGCCGATTTCAATCTCAGCGAAACTTACCGCCTGCGCCGCGACTACGCCCAGGCCGAAGCATATGGACTGGCGGCGTTAGACACATTCACCCACCTGCCGGGCGTGGAAAAATGGCTGGCGTCCACCCTGAATACATTGGGATTGACGGCGCGGGAATTAGGGCAATTAGAGACCTCTGCGCAGCGATTAGAGCAAGCAGTCGCGCTCTGGCGCCAACTGGAGCAGCCCACCGAATTGGGACGTACCCTAAACAACCTGGCAAATACACTGCAAGCCCAGAAAAAATACGCGGCTGCTTTAACCCAATTCCAGGCGGCGGCAGACGTGTTAGCCTCAACCGCCAGCGAATTGGATAAGAGCAAAGTGTTGCTTTCGCTGGGCAATCTGCACTATCAATTAGAGCAGTTCGACCAGGCGGAAGACGCTATTCGGCAGGCGGATTCGCCCGCGCTGCGTCAATCTGGGGACAGTTATTTGCGGGCGGTGTTTTACCTGAATCTGGGCAGCGTCGTGCTAAAGCAACAGCGTCCAGAGGAAGCGGAAGGGTATTTGCGCCAGAGCCTGATTTTCTGGCGACAGACGGAGCATAAGCGTAATCTGGCTAATGCGTGCGGCACGTTGGCTGAGGCGCTGGCGGCACAGGGCAAGGGGAGAGAGGCCCGTCTGTATTTTGATGAAGCGATTGGTTTGTTAGAAAGTTATCTGGGCAATCTTCGAGTCAAAAATTTGCCCGACCCCTGGGCCGAATATCTGTTAAAAAAGCTGAAAGCGCTGCGCAGGGAATGAAAATAGCTGGCGGCGCTGAAGGCAACCGCCAGCCAGAATTATAGTCAAATGGTGAACGTGAGCGTCTGCACAACCTCGCCGCTGGTGGGGCAGTTGCCGCCATCCACCGGCACACAATCTACATAAGCGGGCGAGAACGTAGGCTTACCTGATAAAAGGGTAAGCAAGATGACGGTCAGAATAAAACGAACAACCTTTGCGGAAATCAAATTGAACATCACGAGCCTCCTGTGGGAAAGAAGCCCTGAGTACGGCGCGCCTGGGCCAGATGCTGGCCCCCTCATGAGATGCTCAAGAGCCGCTAATGGGTTGATACTGTCTTTAGTAGTGTAAAAGAGATAGGCGACAACCGAAAGTACAGTTTTGCACCAACTCTGCACCAGTTTTGTTCCAGGCCAGTCAAATGGAATGATAATTCGTGGCGCAATTTGCCCAATTGCGCGGACAAACTAACAGTTTGTCCTACAGCCCTCCGCGTCCCGTGTAGGGGCGTATTGCATACGCCCTATTTTCGAAGGAATTACCCATGCGCCGGGCGCACCACGAGGGATGAAAATAGTGCGCCGTTGTAGCCCGATTTTCCAAAATCGGGCGGGCGATTTTGGAAAATCGCCCTACTATTTTCGAGGGAAAACCTGATGGTAGAAAAATCATTGCTGGCTGATGTTTTAAGTGAATATATGGAAAGGGGCCGCATCAAGGCGCCCCGCCTGGCCAACCTGGTAAACGATCTGGTCGGCTGGAATCTGCTCCACCGCTCTACCATCGGCAACTGGTGCAAGGGCACATCCCATTCAGTCCAGGATTCGTGGCAGTTAGTCGCTATCGCCGCCGCCCTTAAACTAGATGAAGGGGAAACTGACCGCTTACTAAAGGCTGCCGGACTGCCCACCCTCGCCGCCTTGCGCCCCACCGCCCCCGCCCAATATCGTTCCATCCTGGACAAAATCCCCGCCGCTCCAGCCCCCCCGATTCTGTTTGCCGTCCCTCCCCGCCCGCCCTATAAACTGGTAGGGCGCGACGCATTGCTGCGCCACCTCAAGCAGCAGTTAATTGCCGGCAGAACCGTAGCCATCTCCGCTCTGAACGGACTCCCCGGCGTCGGCAAAACCGCCCTGGCTATCGAACTGGCGCACGCCCCCGAAATGAACGCCCACTTCTGCGACGGCGTCCTGTGGGCTGGCCTGGGGCAGCAGCCCGATTTGCTGGCGCTGTTGGGCGCGTGGGGCAAAGCCCTGGGCATGCACGAAAGCGAAATGGCTCGCCTGACAGACGTCAAAGAACGCGCCCACGCCGTTCACCGCGAGATTGGTTCCCGCCGCCTGTTGCTGATCATAGACGACGCCTGGACGGCCCCCGCCGCCTTAACCTTCAAAATAGGCGGCGACAACTGCGCCCATTTGCTTACCACCCGATCCCAGGAAATAGCCCGCGATTTTGCCGCCGCCCATGCCCAGGTCGTCCAGGAATTAGGCGCCGCCGAGGGTCTGGCTCTGCTGGCGACTTTTGTGCCGGCAATGGTCGCCAACGAACCAGAAGCAGCCCAGGCTCTGGTGCAGGCTGCTGGGGGCTTGCCCCTGGCTCTCACCCTCATGGGGCGCTATCTGCAAAAGGAATCCCTGACCGGGCAGCCGCGCCGCCTGCGCGCGGCTCTGGAACGGCTGCAAGAAACCAAATCTCGCTTGCAGCTCGAACAACCCGTTTCGCCGCTAGAGCAGCAGCCCAGCCTGTCTGGCTCTTCCCTCTCCTTGTGGGCTTCCATTGAGATCAGCGAGAAGATGCTGGATGAAACCACACAACGCGCTTTTCGCGCCCTTTCCCTCTTTCCGCCCAAGCCCAATACCTTCTCGGAAGAAGCCGCCCAACAGGTGATGGCTGCCCCACCCGAAACGCTGGACAAGTTAAACGATGCCGGCCTGGTGGAAAGCCTGGGGCCGGGGCGGTATGCGCTGCACCAAACCATTGCCGACTACGCCCGCGTCCTTTTCGCCGACCCTGCCGCCGCCGCCCGAATGGCCCATTACTACGTGGACTACGTGGAAACACGCGAAAGAGCGTACACCGCGCTTGACCTGGAAAAGAACAATGTACATGCCGCCCTGGAAATCGCCGCCCGCCAGGAATTGCCCGCCGTGCTAGTGCGCGGCGTAAATGCCTGTTACCATTTTTGGGATGTCAGAGGGTTGTATGACCTGGCGCAAAACTGGCTGGAACAGGCGGAGCCGCACGCCCGCGCCCTATTTGAGGCCGCCCCGTCCGCGGCGGGGCCGCTGGTGACGACGCTGCTCTATCTGGGTCGCACCGCCATAAGGCGCGGGGATTATGCTCTGGCGGAAAAGCGCTTGCAGGAAGGGATAGCGCTGGCGCAAACGTCTGGGCGGGATGAATTGCACAGTCTGCTGCTGCGCAGCCTGGGCGTAGTCGCCGCGATGGGCGGCGACTATGAACAGGCGAAAGCCTGCTTTGAGCAAGGGCTGGCAATTGCTCGCCAGCAAGGGCGGGCGGAAAGTATCAGCGCCTTGCTGAGTAATTTAGGCGCGGCAGCCACCCACCAGGGTAGATACAAAGAGGCTGAAGCCTACTACCAGGAAGCGCTCCCCCTGGCGCGGCAGAGTGGACAGTCAGAAAATGTCATCATGGTGCTCCTGAATATCGGTCAGAGGGCTGCCTTTCAAGGAGCGTATGTCCTGGCAGAGGCAGCTTCTCAGGAAGCCTTAGCCCTGGCGCGGGCATCAGGCCATCGCGAAATGATTTGTCTGCTCCTGCAAAATCTGGGGGCTGTAGCCGATAAGCAAAAAAAATATGAACTGGCTGAAATCCGCTTAAAGGAAGGGTTGGCGTTGGCGCGCAAGTTGGGCCATCCTGAAAGAATTGGCGCCCTGCTGGCAAACCTGGGCGCAACAGAAACCCACCGCCAGGCTTATGCGTTGGCTCGAACCTGTTTTGAGGAAGCGCTCCCTCTGGCGCGCGCGTTGAGCCATCCCTGGCTGATCAGCACAACGCTGCTAGAGTGGGGCAACCTGCACTTGCAGCAGGGACTCGTCCAGTCCGCTGCCGGGATGTCCACCGAAGCCCTGACCCTGGCTCAGGAATCTGGTCTGCGCGACCTGGTCGGGTTGTCATTGTTTGGATTGGCGCAGGCAGCCCTGGCGCAGGGGGATATCGGCGCAGCGCGGCAATGGGGACAGGAAAGTCTGGCGATCCTGGAGGCATTGGCGCATAGAGACGCTCCTGAGGTGAAGAAATGGTTGATTAATTTACCAGCACAATAAAAGGAAGCATTGTCATGAGAAAAGATCGTTTTAACTTCGTCTGCGCTTCGATGGTTATTTACTTAACTTTGCTGAGCTTGCTCTTATTAACAAGGCACACACCGTTGGCGCAGGCAAACGTGGCGCACCAGGCGGAAGCTGCGCCCGGATTGCGCCAGAGCATCCTGGATCAGGGGCGCGGGGAATATCTGCTTTACCTTACCAGGCAGGCAGACCTGAGCGCCGTCAATGGCATAAGCAGTTGGGCAGCGCGCGGGGAATTCGTGTACAACACCCTGCGCACTACGGCGGAGAGTACGCAGGCGAACCTGTTGGCTATCTTGCGGCAGCAGCAAGATGCCGGCAACGTGCAACATTTCCAATCCTTCTTCATTGCCAACGCTATCCTGGTACGCTCCAATGTGGCGGCTTTTGATCTGCTCGCCGCCCACCCTGACGTGGCTCATCTGGAGACCGTTCCCTCTTTCCATCTTGCCGGCATGGTTCCTGCTCCCAACGAGATCCCCGACCAATGGAATATCCAAAGAGTGAACGCGCCTCAGATCTGGGAAGAGTTTAGCGTACTGGGACAGGGCGCCGTTGTCGCCAGCGTGGATACGGGCGTTGACTATGATCATCCGGCTCTGGTAAACCAATACCGCGGCAACCTGGGCGGCGGCAACTTCGACCACAACTTCAACTGGTACGACCCCTCTAATAGCTGCGGCAACCCCGGCGTCGTGCCTTGCGACAATCACAATCACGGCACGCACACCATGGGCATCATGGTCGGGAACGGAGGCTCCGCTAACCGGATTGGCATGGCCCCCGCCGCCAGTTGGATTGCCGTCAAAGCGTGTGATGAAAACACCCTGTGCCCCACGCCTGTCCTGTTGCAAGCGTTGCAGTGGATTCTGGCCCCCTGTCCCTTGTCCAGCGAACCGGGCAGCCCCGACTGTGACCCCGACTTGCGTCCTCACGTGGTGATGAACGCCTGGGCCAGCCCGGCCATAGATAGCGGCTTGTGGTTAGTCGTCGTGCAAAACCTGTTTGCTGCCGGCATTTTTCCCGTCTTTTCTGCCGGCATCTCCGGCCCCGCGCCCGGCACCATTGGCACACCTGCCGCGTACGCTCTTAGCTTTGCTGTCGGCGCCACCGACCTCAACGACATCATTGCCCCCTTCAGCAGCCGCGGCCCCTCTCCCCTGACCAATGAAATCAAACCCGACCTCACCGCCCCTGGCGTGGCCATCCGCTCGGCAATTAACGGCGAGGGCTACGGCTATTTCAGCGGCTCCTCCATTGCCAGCGCCCACGTAGCCGGCTGCTATGCCCTGCTGCAATCCGCCTTTTCTTCCTATCTCAGCCTGGAGGACGCCGCCAATCGGCTGCGCAGCTACGCCGTAGACCGCGGCGCACCCACCCCCGACTATGATTACGGCTACGGGCGGCTGGACTGTTACGGGGCATTGGTGGATGGACAGCCGGGCTTTATCCTGGGAACCTGGCCTGTCTCCACCGTCGTCTGCGCAGAACAGGACACAGGCAATCCTGGTTCCGCGGATTTCCAGATCAAAATCACGCCCATCCATGGCTACACAGGTTCGGTCGTTTTGATCGCCACCGTCCCGCCTGATTTCACCGCCAGCTTCAGCCTTAACCCGGTTCCCGTTCCCACATCTGCCAGCTCAATAATGACCGTGGGCAACATTAACCGCAGTGGTTTGTTCCGCATAGACATTATAGGGGCAGATGGAGAAGAGGAAGCGGGGCCTGTGATTACGTCCGTTGCCCTTGAAGCCTATGACGACGTTCCGGGACATGGGACGTTGGTTTTTCCGCACCTCGGCAACTCGCCCGTGTCGCTTACCCCTACCTTTAAGTGGACCGCCGCAGACCGGAGCAACGCTTATATGCTGGTGGTGCAGAACGTCACCAAAGGCAATTTGCTCTACGCATTCACGACAGAAAACAGCTATCAGATGAAAACGCCTCTAGATCCGTCCTCGACTTATATCTGGTCTGTACAGGCTTACAATCCCTGTGGCTCCGGCGACTTCGCCCCACCCTCCATCTTCCACACCCAAGACGTCTTCCCGGCCACTGACAATTAGGCGCCGTTCATTTTCGCTGGCTTCCCTTTTCATGCCCGCGCAACGGGATTCAGCCACTGCTCAGAAAATTGCCAGGCTTATCTTCAAACATAAAACCTGACAGCCTTGAATCGCGCTTGCTTTTTCCTCTGACATTGTTTATCTTTGGGTCGTAACAATGATCAGTTCAAATACGCATTCGGGAAGACAATGCCTGATGAAACAGTTGCCAATCCCCTACGAAGAAATTGCCGCCTTTTGCCGTCGCCACCAGATTCGTCGGTTGGCTCTATTTGGCTCCTTCCTCCGCGAGGATTTTAGCCCTGATAGTGACATATCCGTGAAGAGGCATTAGCCGAAGCACAGGTGCAATATGCCGAAACATGATCCAATAACAGGAAAGACAATGGATTTTGACGCATACTGCAAAGCATACTTCGTTTACCCGGCTCCTGAGCAGCGCTACCAATTCCAGAGTTCTTTTGGAGCGACGCTCTACTTCGAAGATTACCAGGCTGCTATTGCCTTCTACGCAAAGGTGCTGGGGCCACCTGGGTACGTGGAAGGCGCAAGTACAAGAGGATGGCCCGTCGGGAACGGCTGGCTTACCCTGCTGCAAGGGAGACAAGGGAATCCGCAAAACGTGGAGATCACTTTAGAACTGGGAAGGGTGCACGAAGCGGAGGCTCTACAAAAGGAGTTCATTGCCGCCGGGGCAAAGGGTCAGGAGCCATCTGACCAGTTCATGTATCGTCCAGTACGATGTTGTCCTATAGTGGATCCCTTTGGCCTGTCCATCATGATCATCGCGCCA
>CAYQYJ010000083.1:9734-11576 GCA_964421605.1 uncultured Ardenticatenaceae bacterium
GAACTGGGATGCGGCACCGGGCGCGTGACTCTGCCGCTTGCCGCGCATTGCCGCTTCATACACGGCGTTGACCTCTCCCCCGCCATGATCCAGTTGTGTCGTGATAAGCTGGCACAAGCGAATCTCCCCGCTGACAGGGTCGCCGTGACCATGGGCGACATCACCGATTTTCACTTGGGGCAACAGTTTGACCTGATCATTGCCCCTTTTCGCGTCCTGCAAAACCTGGAGACAGACGCCCAGGTAGACGGGCTGTTCAGGTGCATTGACGCGCACCTGGCCCCAGGCGGTACGTGCGTGCTAAACGTCTTCAAGCCTTTTATGGGCCCAGATGAGCTACGCACGCGCTGGGTGAGGTCGGGGGAGCGGCTGGAATGGGAAGTCCCTTTCGACGGCGGAAAACTGGCTTGCTATGACCGTCGCCCGCGAGTGGACGAACAACGGGGCGTGTTGTATCCAGATTTGATTTATCGCCGCTATGAGGGCGCTGTTCTGGCAGAAGAAGTCGTCCTCCATCTGGTCATGCGCTGTTACTGGCCCGAAACCTTCACCAGACTGGTTACCGCGCATGGCTTTCAAATCGTGAACCGCTGGGGCGGCTATGCTGGCGAACGCTATGGGGAAGGTTCAGAATTGGTCTTGCAGTTTCAGGCTGGCAGCTAACACAAAGGGGACCCCGTCCCCCAAACAAAACCCGCCGCCAGGCTTTAGCGCTGGCGGCGGGTGAGATACATCATAGGGCAGGCAGCGATGCCGGCATCACCCTACCTACCATGATCGGCTCAAGGCTCAATCATCCCCTTCATACTTGAACGAGACCTTTACCTTTGTGCGGTAAGCGATCACTTCGCCATCCTCAAGCTGCATATCCATCTGCACGACTTCCGCAATACGCAAGTCCCGCAGCGATTTGGCGGCTCTTTCCACAGCCGCCCTGGCTGCTTTCTCCCATGATTCGGTGCTGGTTCCCACCAGCTCAATAACCTTGTAAACACTTTCTGCCATCATGACACTCCTTTTGGTCGGTCACATACAATAGAAGGCTTTCCGCTACATTATACCACAATCAGCCTGCTTCCTGACTCGACTAAAACGCCATCAGGAGTATTTCAATTTTGCCGCGCACCTTTGTAGCGCGGGCATCCTGCCCGCCCTCCGGCTCCTTTCTGAGTGAGTATTAAACCAGTGCACCAGACATCTCCCACCCGATTTGGCCCTGACCCGCTTGCCTTTTTCGAGGCCGTATACGAAGAAACGCCACCCTGGGACATCGGCGGGCCTCAACCCGCCATGTCTGCCCTCCTTACCCAATATCCCCCCACCAATCCGATCCTGGACGTTGGTTGTGGCTCCGGCGACCTCTCGATTTTCCTGGCGCAACGCGGCTATCAAGTCACCGGAATTGATTTTGTCGAAACCGCCATTGCTGCCGCCCAGGCCAAAACTGGCTTACTGCCTCCGGAAACATCTCGTTTGTTGAATTTCCAGGTAGCCGACGCTTTGCAGCCCTCTTGCCTGCAGCAGCAGTTTGGCGCAGTTGTAGACTCCGGCTTCTTCCACTTGTTCAATCCTGATCAATGCGACCGCTTCATCGCTGAACTTGCCTCAACCATCAAGCCCGGCGGTCGCTATTACTTGCACGCATTTGCCATTGAATTTCCGCTGCCTAACTTACCGCGCCAGGTCAGCGCAGTTGAATTGCAGGCGCGTTTTACAGCGGACAAAGGATGGCGCATCCACGACATCCAATCGGTAGACTTTCTCAGCCGCGTAGCCCCTCCCGTGCCGGCAATATGCGCCTGTATTGAGCGCATCCCCCCAAACCCCGCCTGACGTCAGGCT
>CAYQYJ010000084.1:0-5926 GCA_964421605.1 uncultured Ardenticatenaceae bacterium
TTGCCATTGCCCTACAGTCAGAGCGGGTAACGGGAATCGAACCCGTACCAACAGCTTGGGAAGCTGTTGCGCTACCTTTACGCAATACCCGCGTTTCCCTCAAATGTAACCGTGATTATATGCTTACGCTGCGGCAGCGTCAAGTTGCATGGCCGTAGGACAATTCGCTGAATTGTCCTCTCCTTTCCCCATTGCCCACAACAGTTCTCGTCTACTACCTGTTCCTGTAATGAAAGGAAATTGTCACCAAACGCGCTTGCGCGCAGCCCATTTATCCCTATAATTTCCCTATCGGCAGAAATGTTAAAAAATTGTACCCGTTGTGCGTTTTAATCTTTCTGCCACGGTGCCGGCAACTGCGGAAGACCTGAGCCAACCAATACCTGGAACCAGCTTAACTGGACTGCCAGACAGGTGATAGCCATACGTCCGCCTGAAACTTCGTGAGTATATGAGGCAAAATTCCTGATGCGACAGGCGCATATTTTATTGATAGAAGGTCGGAGCCTGGGCGATAGCTCACTGGCCCTACCTTTGCAAAAAGAGGGATTGCAAGTGACCGTAGCCCATACAGCCACAGCGGCTCAGGCTGTGTGCCGGCAGCAAATGCCCAACCTGATCATCTATGACGCCATTACCACCCGCTCCAACGGCGCCCGCACCTGCCGCCGTCTGCGCCGCCAGGAAAACGCTGCTCCCATTATTCACTGCCGTCCCCAGGGGGAACCAGAGCCGACCGACGCCGACGCCGACATCTACCTGGCCCAACCCTTCACCCCGCGCAAACTCTTGAACCGTATCCGTGCCTTGCTGCCGGCAGATCCCCACCGCGAAGAAATCATCCGCCAGGGACACATCATTTTCTACCGCCACAAGCGCTCCCTTTCTACCGCCGGACAGGGAGAACAGCGATTAACACCCAAAATGGCGCATCTCCTGGAAGAGTTCCTGCGCCACCCCGGCGAAATCCTGGATCGCAAATGGCTAATGGAAACCGTCTGGAAGACCAGCTACATTGGCGACACCCGCACCCTGGACGTACACATTCGCTGGATTCGCGAACTGATTGAAGTGAACCCTGCTAATCCCCAAATTTTAACCACCGTTCGCACCGTCGGTTACGTTTATATCCCCCTCCATCTGCCTCTCCCTGTCGCCGACGCCTCCCCCCACAACCAATCGTAGCGCGGGCATCTTGCCCGCTATCTTTAACCATAGTGATATAGCGCGATCATCCTACCCGCCGCCATTCCCCAACCTTTTCCAGAAACGCAAAAAACACCATTCGCCGGAATGGTGTTTTTATATGTCCAACAGCATCCTGTTGCCGGATAAAGAACAGTTTTACTAGGCTTCTGTCCCGCTGCGGGCTGCGGCCAATGCTTGCATCAGGCGGCCCTTGCGCCGGTTGGCGTTACCCTGGTGGATGACGCCCTTGCGCGCTGCTTTGTCTAGCAAACTGACCGCCTGGCGAGACATCTCTTCTGCCTCATCCAGACGCCCATCGGCAATCAACTGCCGCGTTTTCTTGACGTATGTGCGGGCCGAAGAACGGAAGAAGCTGTTGTGTTCTCGCCGGCGTTCCGAGGAACGAATTCGTTTCTTTGCTGATTTTATGTTAGCCAATTCTTACTTTCTCCATAACACTCTTTCCAATCGTCGCTGTTTAGGCGTGAGAGCGGAAGAATAATACCATATTCCGTCCAAAAGTAAAGCGACTTGAAAAAAGTCGTTTTTTTTGTTTCCTTTACAACGCCTATGGTTATGATATAATTTTGCCCCAATTGAGCAGAGTATCAACAGTTGCCGCTGATTTCAGCGGTTTTCCCTTTTTGAAGCGAGAGTTACATGACTACGACAAAACCCAAACCATATCTGTTAACGGCTGATGGGCTGCGCCGTCTCACCGAAGAGCTAAACCGCCTGCGCACCGAAGGGCGCGAAGCGGTTGCCGAACGACTGCGCCGCGCTTTTGCCGATGGACAGGATGATGACTTTGTAGATAACGCCGAATTAGAAGCGGCGCGCCACGAGCAATCCTTCCTGGAAGGGCGCATTCTGGAGTTGGAACAGATATTGTCAAACTACCAGATCATTGACCACATGGACGCCGCTCACGACAGCGTGCGCGTCGGCGACTGGGTCACTGTCGTGGAGGAAGGTTACGACGAACAGGAGCGGTACATGATCGTCGGCGCTGCCGAAGCAGACCCCGCCGCCGGGCGCATTTCTAACGAAAGCCCGTTGGGCAAGGCGTTGCTAGGTAAGAAAAAGGGAGACGTGGTCACCATTCTGGCGCCGCGAGGACAGACAAAATTCCGTGTACTTAAGCTAGGCTAATTCCTGGCTGTTTCGGAAAGGTAATCTGCAAGCCCGTGTTCGCCACGGGCTTTTTGTTGAGACCAGGCTCCCTCAGGACAAAACAGCGTTTTGTCCCCCGATTTTTGCAGGAGACAACATGGGCTGCGGCGCGCCATACCTGCCCCTTCGGTTAACTCAGCGTGGGCTCTGAGCTTGCCGAAGGGATGGATGAAAATCTGTAACGCAAACTGTTAGTTTGCGCGGCTCGTTGTAGCCCGATTTTCCCCAATCGGGCAGGCGATTTTGGAAAAACGCCCTACTATTTACGAAGGAGGCAACATGCCCTGGGAACCAAACGCTTTAGAACTACGCCGCTTGCAAAAGTTGGAGGAGTTGCGGGATGCCGGCATGAACCCTTACCCTGCCCGCGCCGCCCGTACTCACACCACTGCCGCTGCCTTGCAGCAGTTTGCCGCACAAGAAACCAACGCTGCCGGCGTCCCCCTGGTTGCCACTCTCTGTGGGCGCGTCATCAGCGCCCGTGACATGGGCAAAACCGTCTTCGCCCACATAGAGGACGGCGCGGGTCGCTTGCAGCTTTTCCTGCGCCGCGACGACCTGGGCGAAGAATCCCACCTCTTGTTTCGCAAACTGGTGGATTTGGGCGACTTTGTGCAAGCCAGCGGCGAACTGTTCCGCACCCGCATGGGCGAAGTCAGCCTGCGCGTCACCGCCTGGGCTATGCTCAGCAAAGCCGTCAGCCCCCTACCGGTGGTCAAGGAACAGGAAGTAGACGGGCAGATAGTGCGCTACAGCGCCTTTGCCGACATCGAGGAGCGCTTTCGCCAGCGGTATGCCGACCTGGCTGTCAACCCCGAAACCCGCGACGTCTTTCGCACGCGGGCGCGGCTGGTGACCGCGCTGCGCCGCTTTTTTGACGAGCACGACTTTCTAGAAGTAGAAACGCCTGTGCTGCAGCCTTTATATGGCGGCGCGGCGGCGCGTCCTTTTACCAGTTACCACAACCAACTCAAACAAGAACTTTACCTGCGTATTTCCTTTGAGTTGTACTTAAAAAGACTGCTGGTTGGCGGTTATGAGCGCGTCTATGAAATTGGACGCGACTTTCGCAACGAAGGCGTAGACGCCACGCACAACCCGGAGTTTACCCAGCTAGAATTTTACGCCGCTTATTGGGATTACCACGACGTCATGGATTTCACCGAGCGTATGCTGGCTTATGTGTCGCAGCAATTATTTGGGACTACCCAGATTACCTATCAAGGGCAGACGATTCAACTGGCTGGGCCCTGGCCCCGTATCACTTTGCGTCAGGCCATTCAGACGTATGCCGGCATTGACTACGCCCAATACCCCACCGCTGCCGACCTGGCTCCCGTCATCAAAGCCGCCGGCGGGCACGCCCCGCCAGACGCCAGTTGGGGCAAATTGGTGGATGGTCTGCTCGGCGACTTCGTGCAACCCAACTTAATTCAACCTACCTTCCTCACCGAATACCCCCGCGACATCTCCCCGTTGGCTAAAGCCATTCCAGGGGATGCGATGCACGTGGAGCGGTTTGAGTTTTTTATTGCCGGCATGGAAATGGGCAACGCCTTCACCGAACTCAACGACCCCCTGGACCAGCAGCAGCGTTTCGAGGATATGCAGCGCCTCTACCGCCCTGGCGACGAAGACGCCCATCCCATTGACGAAGACTACCTGCGCGCCATGCGCTACGGCATGCCCCCCAACGGCGGCTTTGGCGTCGGCGTAGACCGCCTGGCTATGCTCTTCACCGACAAAACCACCATCCGCGAAGTTCTCCTCTTCCCGCACCTGCGCCCCCGTGAGGATTGACATGTCCAGGCGGACTGTTTATAATGGTCGCTATCAACAACCAGACGCAGCCCCCCGGCTGCGCCGCAAAAACGACGACGGAGATAAGTACAGCCCGTTTGTTTACAGAGAGTCGGCGGCTGGTGTAAGCCGATAACCAACAGACTGGAAATCCACTCCTGAGTTACTTGCCGAGAAAGCGTGCGCTCCAGGCGCAGTGCGCCCGCAGCGCATCAGCACAAGGCAGGTCGGGTCCGCCCGTTATCGCGTTCAAAGGCTGTTTGGGTTCACGGCATAGCCGTGGCGAGACAGCGAACCCAGGTGGCACCACGAAGCCCCTTCGTCCTGGCGATGAAGGGGCTTTTTTGTTTCTCATACCCGGTCGCGCACCGCTGACCACTACCTCAACAGGAGAAAACCATGCTAGACCTGAATCTGATACGCCAGGAACCAGACAGAGTAAAAGAGGCTGTCGCCAGGCGGAACGACAAAGCCCCCATTGATGAGATTTTAGCCAACGATGAACGGCGGCGGCAGCTTATTCTGGAAGTCGAAGAACTGCGCCGCCAGCGGAACGAAAGCTCCAAACAAATTGGCCGTTGGATGGGCAGCCTCAAGAAGATGGAAGGCGACTTGCAGCGCGCCGAGGCGGCCCAAAATGCGGAGCAGACAGCCATGCTGCAAACGCAAATCAACAGCCTGCAATTTAACGCCGATGCCGCCAAAGAAGAAACCCGTCGCCTGGGCGACCGCATTGCCCAGATAGATGAAGAACTGCGCCAGGTAGAAACGACGCTGCGTGAGCAAATGCTCTGGGTACCCAACATTCCCCACGACAGCGTCCCGGTTGGCCCGGATGAGACATTTAACATACACCACGAACCACAAGGCGCGCCCTTACCCACTTTTGACTTCACTCCCCGCCCACACTGGGACCTCGGTCCCGAAAAAGGGTTGATTGACTTTGAGCGCGGCGTTCGCCTCAGTGGCAGCCGTTTTTATCTGCTCAAAGGCTGGGGCGCGCGCCTGCAGCACGCCTTAATCCAGTTTATGCTCAACTACCACGTGCAGCAGCATGGCTACACCGAAATCTATCCCCCCTTTATTGTGCGCTCCGCCATGTTTGAAGCTGCCGGGCAACTGCCCAAGTTTTACGACAACATCTACCGCGACGCCGAAGAGGACTTCATGCTGCTGGGCACCGCCGAAATCGCCCTGACCAACCTGCATCGGGATGAAATCCTGAGCGAAGAGGAACTGCCCTGTAAATACGTGGCTTACACCCCTTGCTTCCGCCGCGAAAAGATGAGCGCAGGCAAAGATGTGCGCGGCATCAAGCGTGGTCATCAGTTCGACAAAGTAGAGATGTACCAGTTTACTCGCCCCGAGGACAGCTTCGCCGCGCTGGAAGAGATGTTGCAGCAGGGACTAGACATCTGCCGCGCCCTCGGCTTCACTTACCGCGTGGTGGAACTGGCCACGGGCGACCTGGGCTTTGCCGCTGCCAAAACGTACGACATCGAAATTTGGGCTGCCGGCTGCCAGGAGTGGTTGGAAGTCAGCTCCGCCAGCAACTGCCTGGACTTCCAGGCGCGCCGCGCCAACGCCAAATACCGCCAGGCAGAATCAGGTCGCGTCCAATTCATGCACACCCTCAACGCCAGCGGTCTGGCTTTGCCGCGCGTTTTGCTTGCTGTCCTGGAAAACAACCAGCGCGCCGATGGCAGCATCGTCATACCCGAAGCGCTGCGCCCCTTCCTGGGCATCGAACTGATTCCCTGAGACT
>CAYQYJ010000084.1:6026-11525 GCA_964421605.1 uncultured Ardenticatenaceae bacterium
TCCCCTTCACCATAACTGTTCATAGAGAGCCAGCATCCGCTCTACAATGATGTCCCAATCATACTGCTGCGCGTAAGCCTGCGCCTGGATACCCAGGCGTTCGCGGCACTCCTGATCCGTCAGCAGCGTTAGAATCCGTTCCGCCAGGGCTTCCGGGTCGCGCGAGGGCACATGGAAACCGGTTTCCCCATCCTGCACCAGGAACGCCAGCCCGCCCACTTCCGAAGCAATCACAGGCGTGCCCATCGCCATAGCTTCCAAAGCCACCATGCCGAAGCTTTCGTAGTGCGAAGGCATGATCACCATTTCCGCAGCGGCGTAATAGTAAGGTAGCTCATCCTGGTCTTTGGAACCCAGAAAAGCCACCAGGTCGTGGATGTCCAGATGTCGCCGCAGTTCTTGCAGGCGGGACATTTCCGCATCCGGGCTGTCTGCCCAGGGATCGCCGCCGATAATGGAAACGCACACATTCTTAATGACCTGCGGATAATGGCGCTGTAACAGGGCTATGGCGCACAGCAGTGTGTCAATCCCTTTGAGCGGTTCGATTCTGCCGGCAAAAATTAAATTCTTATCATCTGGTGGAATGCCCAGATGCTCTTTGGCTGCCTTTTTGGACATGGGGCGAAAACGCTCCAGGTCCACGCCCGGCGGAATCACCTTAATCTGCTCCTTATCCGTATCATACAGCCAGAAAAGTTGCGCTTCTTCGGCGGGTGTTGCCGCCACAATTCGGTCTGCCACGTGGTGGATGACGTGCGTTTCCCCCTCAATGCGCGCCTGGGAGGCTCGCTCCTCGTCGCCCAGGGCGATCCGGTTTTTCATGTGGCCCAGCGTATGAAACATCTGCACAATGGGAATGTGCGCCCCCCACGCCTGGCGCAGCCCTTCTGCCGCCAGCCCGGACAACCAATAATGGCTGTGAATCAGGTCGTAGGCGATCCCCTGCTCTTCGGCAAAAGCCATCACCCCGGCCACAAACGCATCGGTATAATCCCCCACCTCCGCCACGGGTATTGGTTTTTCTGGTCCCGCCGCAATGTGAATCACGCGCGCGCCGTATCCCAGATCGTGTTTAATCATGGGCTGGCAATCGTCCTGCGAGCGCGTAAAAACGTCTACCAGAACCCCCTGGCGGCCCAGTTCCCGGCTGAAATCTCGCACATAAACGTTCATCCCCCCCGTTTTCTTGCCCCCCAGGGTTGCCAGGGGACACGTATGCACACTGAGCATAGCCACCCGCCGCGGGCGCTCAGTTGGCGATAGCCTGGCAGGTTGATCGTTCATCTTAATCCCTTTCTACGTGTAGACGGTAAATGAAGGTATCCTTGGCCCCAAAGCGGTACTTATACTCCTCGCTGCCGCGCAAGAAGTCAAAAGTGGTGTACCCCTGGGCGATGGCTTGCTCAATAGCCCGCGCCGTTAGCACCACGCCTGCGCTAAGCCAGGAGAAGTTATCCGGATCGAGGCCAGAGTTATAAACCCAAATGCGCTTTTTGTAGGCAAAGTTGAAAAGGGTCGCTGCTTTTTGCCCCTCAATACGCAAAAACAACAGTTGCAAACTGTGCGCCGCCAGCCCTGCCGCCGCTGTTTCTTGAAACACAGCCCGCCGCGCTTCGTTCAGCCAGGCGTGTTTTTCGGGCGTGCTCTTTTGCAGCAGCGCCAGGAAATCATCTACTTCCGCCGTCAGATTGGCGTCTGCGCCCACCGTGTAAATGTCTACTTCCGCCCCTTCGGCGCGGCGCAGCTTGCGCCGCAGTTCGTGCCGCTGTTTCTTGTCCAGGCTTTCCAGGTAGGCGTCAAAGCTGTCCGGCAGTTCGATCACGGGACACACTTCGTGTACATGCGTTGTGAAGGACAGTCCACGACTGGCTGCCAGTTGGGGCAAAATAGTGCGGGTGGGGGATTCTGCCGGCACGTTACACAAATCCATTGCCCGCCACGCCGGAAACTCGTCGCTATGCAGACAATCCATCACCGCCATCCACACCGCTTCCGCGTCGGCGGCTGGCGCAATCAAATCCAGATAATCCGTTTCTTCCACACAGCCATTAAAATAAACCACCCCTTCTACCAGATACAGGCTGGCAATGCCCGCCAGTTCGCCCGTTTCGCGGCGCACGGCAATCGTATACAGATCGCCCGGTCCCAAATGCCGCCACCAGGCGCGCTGGTAAGCCCAGGTCTGAAAGGGCGTATCTGTCATGCTGCGCCCCGCCAGCGCGTCCCATTCGCCTTCCAGCCGTACAAATGCGTCCATATTGTGATGCAATTCAGTTCTTAACATGATTCCTAAACTTCTCTCGTAACCGCTCACTCTCCCCGTAGGTTGAGCCTGTCGAAACCGGCTCCCTTCGACAGGCTCAGGGAGCAGCGGGGAATAGTTACCTTCTTTCAAACCAGCACGCGCTCATCCCCCAGGCGGCGCGTCAGGCGTTGTTCATCCAGATGCTCCAGCCAGGCAATGGCATATTTACGGCTGGTGCCAAACAGATCGCGCACTTGCGCCGCATTGACGCGCTCCTGGGTTGCCAGCAGCCGCAGGATCGCTTCCTTGAACCGTTCGTAGTCGCTGCGCGCGTAAACCACTTCTCCGTTCAAGGGTATCAATTGCCCCAAATCTACCAGAGCGGTGTATACGTCATCCCCCAGCGCCAGGCGGCACTCTTTCACGGAGGGGGTGTTAATGCCGGCATTCTCCATCTGCGCCAGAAGCTGCTGCCGTCTTCTCTCTTGCTCTGCATTCAGACGGACGGCATGGTCAGGCGTGTGCAAAATAGCTGCCGCCTCCACCAACTGCCCTGCCGTTGCCGCCTGACTGACCAGCGCGTTAAACCAGGGGGCGGTTACCCCCAACCGGCTGCGCGCCTCTTCGCGCGGGATACCCAGGCGCAGCGGATACTGCTGCTGGTAACTGGCTGCCAGCGCCACCAGTTGCTCCAGCCGCCGCTGCCAGCCGCCGCGGGACATCGCCTGCTGCCCTAACTGCACCGCCTGCTGATTTGCCAGCAGCGTCTCCCAGGCGGCGTTAGCCGTCTCCTCGTCCAATCCTGCCTGCCGGAAAAGCTGCGCCAGCGGCGCAGGTTCCAGTCGCGTCAAAGCCTGCAGCAGCAGTTCGGCAGGCGTGCCCTGAGCCAGCGTCTGCAAATGGGCGATCAATTCCGGGCGAAACCGGCGATGCCGCCGTCCCGGCTGCGGGTCCAGCACCCATCCCCCGCCCAGCGTAATGCCAGGGGAGGGCAGGCGCAAAATAAAGCGGTCGCCCCGCACCACGGCGGCGGGCTCGCGCAGCGCGATTTGCAGCCAACCCGTCTCGCCAGGTTCAATTTGCGCCGCGCCCAGCACGCGCGCCCGCCCCACAATCTCTGCCGCCCCCACAAACAACTTGATTTCCAGGTTATGCTTGAGGGGAATGCCGCTGTCTGCCAGATGACGGTACGCTGCGTCAAACAAAACCGTATCTCGTAGCCCCCCTGGTCGCGCCAAAACCTGCCCCCGCTGCACCGCTTCTCGATCCAGCCCCGTTAGATTCACCGCCACCCGGCTGCCTGGTTGCGCCACTTCCCGTTGTCGCCGGTGCGTTTGCAAGCCGCGAATGCGCCCTTTTGCGCCCCCCGGATGGATTTCCACCGCATCCCCCAGGCGCAAACTGCCGCCCAACAGAGTTCCCGTCACCACCGTGCCAAAGCCTGACAACGTAAACACGCGATCAATCGGCAGCCGCGGTCGCCCCTCATCCGCCCGTGCGGGCGTGGCTTTCAGCCGCTTATACAGCGTTTGCTTTAGCTCCGCCACGCCCTGCCCTGTCCGCGCGGACACAGGCACGATGGGGGCCTTTGCCAGCGCCGTGCCGCTAAGCGCTTCGCCCACATCCAGCGTTACCAGTTCCAGCCAATCAGGGTCGTCTATCAGGTCAACTTTCGTCAGCGCCACCACGCCGCTTTCCACTTGCAGCAGGTCCAAAATAGCCAGGTGTTCCCGCGTTTGCGGCATCACTCCCTCATCCGCCGCCACCACCAACAGCGCCAGATCAATGCCGCCCACCCCCGCCAGCATATTCTCAATGAAATCCCGATGGCCCGGCACATCTACCACGCCCACTTCTTCCGGCTGGCCCTCTGCTTCGCCCAGCGTCAGCCAGGCAAAGCCCAGGTCAATCGTCATCTCCCTTTCTTTCTCTTCCGCCAGGCGATCCGGGTCAATGCCCGTCAGCGCTTCTACCAGCGTAGATTTGCCGTGATCCACATGGCCCGCCGTGCCAATAACGTACATTTACTCTTCCCGCACGGGGATCAAAGCTGGCTGGCGGCGGCGGGCAGGGTTTTGCGCCAGCGTCTTTTCTACTTCTTCCATCCACACCCGTGGCCACTGCTTCAGCGCATCCGCCTGCGCCGCCTGCACGCGCCACAGCATCTCCTTGTCCTGCCGTATTTCCAGAATAGCCTCTTCCACGACGGTCAGCTTCTCTTCAAACTGGCTGTCCCGCCGGTGCACGCCCGACAGACGCTGATCCATGTCAATTTCATTATTGCGCCACCGCTTCTCATACTCCCCTTGAAACGTCTGCCACTGCGTCACAATGCGGTTGACCTCCAGGCGCTGCCGTTCCACTTCTTCGCGCTGTTTTTGCTCCAACTGCTTTTGCCAGGGCGCCAACGACTGTACCGCCATCTTGGACTCCTGATATTGATCGGCGAAGGTCACCCACTGTTTGGCGTATTGCGCCATCACGTCTTGCTGCTCGCCCAACATCCTTTCCCAGGTCGCCAGCCGCTGGTTGCGCTCATATTCGCCCAACTGCACCTGTTCCGCCCAATTTTTAATGGTATCGCGCAGTTCTACCTGCGCTTCGGTGATGCCTCGGATGTCCGCCTCAAAGCGCGCCACCGAGTTTGCCACGGCGTCGTGACGGTTGTAGATGGGTGCCCATTTCTTTTCAATTTCCAGCAACACCGTTTCCACTTCCGTCAGCCGGTTGGCGTGCCGTTTGGTGGTCTCATTGACGAAAGCCAGTTCCCGCGGCCACGGTTCTAGCTCGTGCTGCACGCCCGTAATCTGGTTTTGCAGCGTCCCAATAAGCTGCGACAGACGGGCGTCTTCTGCCTGGCGTAAATCCATGTCCTGGCGCAGGCGGCCAATTGCCGGCAATTCCCGCCGGATGTCCGCAATTTCCCGCGTATGCACTTCACTCTCCACCCGCCGCAGCCGCTCTATCTCCGCCGTCGCCTTGCGCTGCCGGTCGTCGTACTGCTCAATAAGCTGCACCATCTCGTCCTTGAACTGCGACAGACGCGCATCCACCTGCGGCATCCGTCCCAGTTGCGCCGCCAGGTTAGCCGCCTGTTTTTCTAACTCTTTGATCCGCTGCTCCCGTTTGACCAGGTCTTCTTTTTGCAGGATGACCTGCTGCTCCACTTCCGCCAGCCGCTTGTTGCTCTTGCGCCGCTCTTCGTCCAGCCACTCCAGCCGGCTGCGCAGTTCGCTTATTTCTTGCACCAT
>CAYQYJ010000085.1:0-8814 GCA_964421605.1 uncultured Ardenticatenaceae bacterium
CATTGGGAGCCAACCACAATGTTAACAGGCATCTCTTTCAATTCCTCAAGAGTTGGTAACTGCTAAGCCTCTCTGGATTTTCACCGCCAAGACGCGAAGATCGCAAAGAAAAACCAGGGAATCTTGGCGTCCTTTGCGTCTTTGCGGTAAGTAGATACAAGAGTTGTCGTTAATAATGGACGTTCACCAACGTGCCGATAGTGGTGAAGTTAAAGAGCCATTGCGCGTCGCCCGTAGCCAGGTTAACGCAGCCGTGACTCATCGGCGTGCCAAAATTGTTGTGCCAATAGGTTCCGTGCAAGGCGTAATCTTCATAGAAATACATCACGTAGGGTACGTTGGGCAGGTAATAATCATACCCCAACAGGTAGCCGTTCATATCTTGCGATTCGTAACGGAGATAGATGCGAAATTGTCCAGTGACTGTGGGGAAAGCCCACGTCCCGGAGGAAATGAGCGTGGAAAAAACAGGTTCATTACCACGATAAGCCACCAGGGTTTGGCTGGTCAGGTTCACGTCTACCCAGGGTTCGCCATCGGCTATGGGAATGCCGGCAACCGCCGCCACAGGCACAGGCGTTGGCGGTACGGGCGTAGCCGTGGGCACAGGCGTAGGCGACGGCGTCGCGGTAGGGGTGGGCGTGGGCGTCCAGGTGGCGCGGGCGGCAGCCGCAACCGCAGCCCGCTTTGGCGGCAGTCGGCTGCCTGTGGTTGCCGTTGCCGGCAGCGCAGTCATGGTGGGCTGTGCCGCATCAGCCGTCTCACTCCCCGCGGTGGTTGGCAGAGAATCGGCCGTCGCCGGAATAGAAGTAACTTCGATTTCCGACGCGGCGGTATCTGCCGTCGCAGCCGGCGCAGTTGTTGGCGCAGTCTCCCCCGTCGTCGCTACTGCGCCATTGGCGGCAGCCTCAGCAACGGGTGGGTCAGGTTGCTGCCTCTCCCAGGCAGCCCAGCCAGCGGCAAGCCCTAGCAGGCAAATCACCAGGATAACGGCGACAGGCAGCCAACGACGGCGGGGGGCGGCAGAGCGCGTTGCTATATTGGGCGCGGGCGCAACGGCGGGCGCAAGCGCAGCGGCGACAACGGAGGCAGCAGCGGGTTTATTCTGTTGCTCCTGCGCCAGACGCCGTTCCGCCCACTGGCGCGCCTGCTTGATGGTGGCGTTTTGCGGATTCAGGGCGGCAGCCCGCTCCAGGTAAGCCAGGCTGGCTTGCGCCGAGGGCGTCACGCCAGCCAGCCACAACCAGGGGCGATAATCATTGGGCGACAGACGGATAGCCTGTTCCAGCAGACGGCGCGCTTCCGCAGCATTGCCGGCTTTAATGGCTGCCTGCGCCTGTTGCAGCAGCGTCTGGTCGCCGTTCACGAGCCATTCTCCCGTAGAAAGCACAAGACGCCATTGGTGATGCCGCTGATAGGTTGGGCAACGTTGGTCGTCAGAAGTTGGCGATCCAGGTTCATAAAACCTACCTCAATGATGATGGCTTGCGTCCCCACGTCAATCTCGCGGAAAGCGTGATAATCTGTCATGTGGGGCGTGATGGTGTTGGCGTGATAGGGCAGCCCGGTGGCTTCCTGATAGGCGTGTTCGACGCAAATGGAAAGCTGGCTGGAGTCAGCGTAGCCCGACCCGGCAATTTTGAAGCCGGTGGCCTGGTCATTAAAGTAATCGCAGGAATCGGCGTGAATAGAAATGAGGGCTGTGCCATCGTAACCTGGCAGGCGAGGGTCAAATTCGAGCAGAACGTCGGTATGAATGCCGGCATCGCGCAGCCGCTGCGCCACCCCCTGGGCAATGGTCAGGTTGATCTGCGCCTCTGTTAGACCGTCCGCGCAAACCGCGCCCGAATCATTCCCGGTGTGCCCGGCAATCAGGCCAATATGGATCGGGGGCTGGCTTTGCGCCACCCGCTGCGTCACTGGACGCGCCGCCACAATTTTGCGCAGCGGCGCCGAAAAAGAAGATGGTTGGCTCATAACCAGCGCCGCCACCGTTTCGGCATCGCCCGGCGTGGGATTGAAACGCAAATACACCGCAAACATGGCGACCATTGCCAACGCCAGAAAAACCAAAATAGATAGATTCGTGCCAACCATCCTCAGCCAGGCTGGTCGCTGCCGCGCTGGAGAACGGTTTCCATAACGTGTTGGGGCCATGCGTACTATTTTACAATAAATCATCAATAACTGAAACAGGTTGCCACCCCCTTCTTTTGCGCGTACAATGAATTCACGAGCGTAAAATGTCGGCGACAGGCAATTTTGGGTGATATGCGCCAGAAATTGTCCATAAAGATAGGTGGCAGCCCGGCACGATCAACTGCAGGGCCACCTATGCCGGCAACACAGCCGAAAATGCAGTAAGGAATAGATACCTATGTCCCTGATTAACCTGGAAAAAATCGAGGTCAGCGACCCGCAGAAGCCACGCCGTCGTCCTGAATGGATTCGCGTGCGCGCGCCCAGCGGCGATACGTTTGACAATCTCAAGCACCTCATGCGCAGTAAACAACTGCACACAGTATGTGAAGAAGCGCACTGCCCCAATATTGGCGAATGTTGGGGCGCGGGCACAGCCACGTTCCTGATCATGGGGGATATTTGCACCCGCAGTTGCGGCTTCTGCGACATCAAAACGGGCCGCCCCCTCCCCCTGGATTGGCATGAACCAGAGCGCGTGGCGCAAGCCGTTAGAGCCATGAACTTACGCCACGTCGTCATTACTTCCGTCAACCGGGATGAGCGAGAGGATGGCGGCGCGCCCATCTTTGCCCTGGTTATCCAACGCATTCGGGAACTGCAGCCGGGCTGTACCATCGAAGTGCTTATCCCTGACTTCAAAGGCAGCGCCTTCGCGTTAAAAATCGTCATGGCCGCCCGCCCGGAAATCCTGAACCATAACGTAGAAACTGTGCCGCGGCTGTTCAAAAAAGTACAGCCGCAAGACCAATATGAGTGGGCGCTGGCAACATTAACCAATGCCAAACGCATGGAGCCAGATGTCTTAACCAAGAGCGGCATCATGGTAGGTCTGGGAGAGGCGATAGACGAGATCATCTCTGTTATGAGCGACCTGGCAGCTTGCGGCGTAGATATTCTCACTATCGGCCAATATTTGCAGCCCAGCAAGAAACATCTACCCATTGACCGTTATTATCGTCCCGATGAGTTTGAGCTACTGCGGCAAACGGGTTACGACCTGGGCTTCAAGTGGGTAGAAAGCGGCCCGTTGGTGCGCAGCAGCTACCATGCCGAGCAGCAAGTGGCGGCGCTTTCGCCCATCTACAAGGCGTATCTGGCGGCGACGACGTCCGGCTAAAAGTTTCCGTGGCCCGTCTGCCAATCGTCAAAAACACCGCAAACTTAAGCACGTATGAGACCACCCTGGAAACAGACCCCTTTCATACGATTTTCTGACGTATAATTTCGATAATGGGGACAAAACAAGCTGGCCGCTGTTTGTCTGGGCTAACTTCACCCGGATAAACGCTCACGGCGCTGGCTGATTGGCGATATAACGTGACCGCGAAAATGCCGGCTCTACATGCCCAATCCCATTTGGCACAGCACAGCATGAAAGTATGATCAGGCAGTCTGTTGCCAGCCAATCGCTGCGCTCAGACAGTCTGATACGGTGAAGAGTGAATCACAGGTAAACAATGGACGAACAACCGACTAATCGCGCTCCAATTCCCGCCTGGGTCTGGATCGTCACGGCTATCTTATTAATTCTGGGCGCACAAATCATCTTCAGCGGTGGGCTAAATACCAATGAAGTGATCCCGTTTTCCGACGTCGTCAAATATGTACAGGATGACGCCGTGGAACGACTCACCGTCAGCGGCAACCGGCTAACGGTCATTCTCAAAAGCGGCGCCACCTTTTCCTCAGTCAAAGACGATGGCGACATCTTCCAACAGTTAGAAGCCAATGGCGTAGACACGGCGACCATTGGCGCTGCGCCCATTTTCATCAACGATGCTTCGGGGCGCAACACGCTCTTCAGCATTCTATTTTCAGTTGGGCCCATTATCTTGCTCATCTGGATCTTCTCACGCGGCTTTCGCCAGATGCAGGGCGGCGGCAACAATATCTTTGGCTTTGGTCGCAGCCGGGCGCGCAACATCAACGATGGCGATCGGCCTACCATCAGGTTTGACGACGTAGCCGGCGTGGATGAAGCCAAGGAAGAAGTGCAAGAAATCGTGCAGTTCTTGAAGGAGCCGGAGAAGTTCATCCAGGTAGGCGCGCGTATTCCCAAAGGGTTACTGATGGTGGGCCGCCCAGGCACAGGTAAGACTTTGTTGGCGCGGGCTATTGCCGGCGAAGCAGGCGTTCCTTTTTATCACATTTCTGGCTCCGAATTCGTGGAGATGTTTGTGGGCGTCGGCGCCAGCCGCGTACGCGACCTGTTTAACAAAGCCAAAGAAAACGCCCCCTCGATTGTTTTCGTAGACGAAATTGACGCCGTAGGCCGCCAGCGCGGCGCGGGTTTGGGCGGGGGAAACGACGAACGAGAGCAAACGTTAAACCAGATTCTGGTGGAGATGGACGGTTTCTCCAATGAGACCAATGTCATCGTCATCGCCGCCACCAACCGGGCCGACGTGCTGGACCCGGCGCTGCTGCGTCCAGGCCGCTTTGACCGCAAAGTCATTGTGGATTTGCCAGATATCAAGGGGCGCGAAGAAATTCTGAAAGTGCACGCGCGGGGCAAACCGATTGCTTCCGAGGTGAGTTTTTCGGACATGGCTCGGCTGACAGCGGGTTTCGCCGGGGCAGACCTGGAAAATCTGGTGAACGAGGCGGCTATTTTTGCAGCACGACGCAATAAGCGCCAGGTTGGCTTGCAAGATTTTCAGGACGCCTTTGACCGCGTGGTGATGGGACCGGAGCGCAAAAGCCGCGTGATCAGCGAGGAAGAGAAAGAAACGGTGGCTTATCACGAAGCGGGCCATGCGCTGGTTAGTTTCTTCCTGCTTAATACGGACCCGGTGCAGAAAATCACCATTATTCCACGTGGACAGGCTGGCGGGTACGTTATGCCGCTGCCGCAGGATCGGATGACAGCCAGCCGTGAATTCTTTGAGGACCAGATTACGATGGCTCTAGGCGGGCGCGCGGCGGAGGAAGTGTTCTTCGAGCGAATCACTACAGGCGCATCGTCTGACTTGCAGCAGGCAACGAATATTGCCCGCAATATGGTGATGCGGTATGGCATGAGCGAGTCGCTGGGGCTGCGCACCTATGGAGAACAGACAGGTAGCGTCTTCCTGGGACGTGATATGACGTACGGACGGGATTATAGCGAAGAGGCAGCGCGCGTCATTGACGAGGAAGTACGCGAAATCCTGGACCAATGTTACCAACGTGCCAGGCAAATTATTGGGGAAAATCGGGAAAAAATGGTGAAGCTGGCGCGCACGCTGCTAGAGGTGGAAACGTTAGACAGGTTTGCTTTTGAAAAGCTGATGAATGCCTGAGCCAATCCGGCGGCTGGGATAACCTGACGACAAAACCCTCCCCACCCACGCTGGCTGCGGAGGGTTTTTGTTTAGCATTTCCGTAGGACAATTTGCCAAATTGTCCTGTGGAAACGGACAATTCAGCGAATTGTCCTGCCCTATTTTCACAGGAGTTGGGCATGGAAACGATTGAAGTCAAGACAGAGGGGAATGTCGTAAAGGTGGCGCTGAACCGTCCAGAAAATCACAATGCGTTTAACCCGCAAATGGTGGCGGAGTTGACGGCGTTCTTCAACGGGGTAACGGCAGATACGCCTATGCGGGTGATCGTGCTGACCGGGAAGGGTCGCTCTTTTTGCGCCGGGGCTGACCTGGCGTTTATGCGGGCTGCGGCAGATTTTACTTATGCGGAAAATGTAGCCGACGGGCAGGCTATTTTTGATTTGATGCAGGCAGTAGATAGCTGTCCCCGGCCCGTCATTGGGCGCATCAACGGGGCGGCTATTGGCGGCGGGGCAGGTCTGGTAAGCTGCTGCGATAATGTGGTAGCGGTTGGGCGGGCCAAGTTTGGTTTTAGTGAAGCGCGGTTGGGGATTGTGCCGGCAGTTATCTCCCCTTTCGTCGTCAGCAAAATAGGCGCCAGCCACGCCCGCGCCCTGTTTCTCAGCGGCGAACGGTTTGACGCCGCTCACGCCCGCCACATTGGATTGGTGCATCATTTAGCGACAGACGAGACGGAACTGGATGCGCTGGTGGCACAGCGTGTACACGAATATTTACAAGCCGCCCCAGGCGCGCAGGCGGCAGCCAAGAAATTGATAGAGCAGGTGGCGGGCCAGTCCAAAACCACCATGCGGGCATATACCAGCGAGTTGATTGCGCAGCGGCGAGCCAGCGCCGAAGGGCGTGAGGGTATGAGCGCTTTTCTGGAAAAACGCCCCCCCTTTTGGCAGCCGCAGCGCGCAGCCGGCGAAGATTGAGTTAGAGGAAAATCAGGATTTCGCAGATGGCGCGGATTGGGGAGCAGGGTGGGAATGCCTGACGCGCCAGGCAGGAATGGTGAGGCTTAATTCGGGCTGTCTAGTGGAAGCTGCCGGCAAATAACGGTTCCGCCATTATCCTGACCTGACACGGTGGTGCGCAGCAGTTCCGGAGTCAGGCCAGAGAATATGCGCACCGACAGGCCTGGAACCTGCTGCACCAGGTCTAGCATAGCCTGTACTTTGCCAGCCATGCCTCCCGTCACATCTGTGCCGCGAGAACCGCCCAAGGCGGATCGAATGCCGGCAAAATTCGCCGGCGTAATCCAGGGCACCACCTCTCCCTGCAAATCCAGCACGCCAGGCACGTCGCCGGCTAACAAAAACCAGCGCGGCTGCAAGTGGGCAGCCAGGTAGCCCATCACCTCTTCCGTAGACACAATTGTGCCGCCGCGCACAGAGTCAAACGCAACATCGCCATAAACGACAGGTAAGAGGTGGGCATCTAACGCCCGCCGCACTGGCTCCACCGCCATAAACGCGATCTGCCCATCTTGACAGTGGGCTGAGGCGGAAGGCGGGATGGAAAATGCCGGCAGCCCCGCCGTTTGCAGCGCCTGCACCACCAGGCGATTGAGCGCCGCCGCCGCGCTGGCAACTTCCGTAAAACCCTGCCACTGCGCAGGCGTCTGCACCCCCTGGCGCGTACCATGACGGGCGGCGGCGACATGACCAAACGAACCGCTGCCATGTCCTAACAACAGACGCAATTCGGGCTGCGCCTGCCAGGCGGCCCCAATTTCCGCCGCCAGCCGCGCCAGAACATCCGGGCGCGCCGCCGCCACGCCTGTTTTATCGGTGATCAGCGACCCACCTAGCTTAAGAAAAACCGTCTCAGACGACATTATGGCACAGCCTGGACGACGGCGCGGACGGCGACTTCTGGAGTATCCACAAACTGCAAAAGATGCAAATGGGATTCGCGCACGTAGGCTGGCTGTATAAAAGAGGTCACGGTAGCCCGCCACTGCTCCCCTAACAACACCAGCGGGCGCGGCGCAATTTCGCCCACTTGCAGAAAGCTCCAGGCCAGCGTCATTTCCGACAGCGTGCCTATACCGCCTGGCAAGACGATCATGCCGTCGTTTTGGGTGACGAGATGCAGCAGCCGCTCGCGCAGCGACTCATAACGAATCTCCTGCTGCACCCAGGGGTTTGCCCCCAGCGGGCGAAAACGTTCAATTTGAGCGGAAGTGACGCCAATGACGCGCCCATTGGCTTCCGCTGCACCCTGGCTGACGGCAGACATCGTGCCACTGTAGCCACCCGTGACGACGGCGCAGCCAGCCTCAGCCAGTAGCCGCCCCACCTGGCGCGCCTGTTCATAGGCAGGCTGGCCAGGCTGCGGCGAGGACCCGCCAAATACCGAAATCACTTTTTGCATAACAATCTTATCCTATTACAACCACAGGCGCGTGACGTACCCTACGCCGCGCAACGTCAGCGCAGTAAAAATTTGAACGTGGGGCCAGGCGGGTCAGGTATTTCCGATCGCGCCTGGGGAGCGGCGCGCCGCCGTTGTAGTTCCAACTTCAAACTTTCTTCCCCTTTACGCATAGCCCAATGATGGTTGGCGGCAAATATGGGCTTCATGATAAACGAAAGGTAGCGCAAGATCGGTTTGTCTGCACGCACGCGCCAGTGATAAATGACGTCTACCCAGTCGCCATCTTGCTGGAAAGTCCAATCGCCGCGCCCCACAAAGTCGCCGGTCGCTTCCAGCGAAAAGCCATGCGGCTGCCGATTTTCGGTGACGCGAAACTGCCAGCGCAGCGTATAGGGCAGCCACCCTTTGGTATACAACTCAACGACCTTGCCGATGCCGTTAGCGTCGCCAGGTTGCCGTTCGCGTACGTCCAGGTAAACGGAAGGCCACCAACGCACCAGATCGGGCGCGTCGCTCAGAATATCGCTGATTTCCTGACAACTGCTGTGCACGCGCCAGCGCGTGACAAAGGCATATTCATTTGCGGGCACAGTAGACCTCCATTGCTGACGAGCAGGGGCAGATTTGAAACCTGCCCCTACCTACAAGTTTATATACGGGGTCGCCTCTGTACAACTTCTGCATGGCGATCACCATGGTGGATAACGGCTAGCAGCCCGCCGGAGAACTGAAAAATGGGACGCTGATGACGCAAGACTGCGTGACGCAGAAAGCCGCAGATAAGAGCTGATTTGGTCTTAATAAATCCGTCTAATCTGCGCTTTATCAGCGTCATCAGCGGGCTAATCAGGACTTTTCCGACAAACTGCTAGGGCTTAACGATAGCCACTACGTCCAACACTTCGCCGGCAAATCCATTGGC
>CAYQYJ010000085.1:8914-11449 GCA_964421605.1 uncultured Ardenticatenaceae bacterium
GCTAGGGCTTAACGATAGCCACTACGTCCAACACTTCGCCGGCAAATCCATTGGCGGAACCATCCCAGTAGGGAGAGAAGGTGCAAGTGGTGGTAGCGCCCAGCGTGCCAGGGTCGCAAATGAAGATGTCGGCGCCGTCGCCGCTGACACCCGTCACCGAAAAAGCGCCTACGGTGGTCAGGTAAATGTTGCCTGTGGCAGCGTCTATCCAGGCGCCGTTCACGTCTTCGCTAGAGGAGTTGTTCAGACCCACGTCAGAACCGTCCAGATAGAGCGTCCACGTACCGCTGGTCGTAGCGCCGAGAGCGGTGGGCGTAAAGATAGTCAGGTCTTCATCGTTGCCAGAAGCTCCGGTAACGCTAAAAGAGCCAATAGTGCTGATAATCACTTTGCCATCAGCCGTGTATTCTACGGCATCTATGTCTTCATTGCTGGTGGTCAAGCCTACGTCGGAACCATCAAAGAACCAGGCAAAAGCGCCGGCAGTCGTGTTTCCCGTTGACGTGGGAATGAACTGGATGATGTCTCGATCTTCAACCGTACCTAGACCAGGAACAGAGAAGGTGGCTGAATCAAAACTCAATAACAGGCTGCCATCCTCCAGCAGATCAAAAGCAGTCACGTCCGTGCTACCCAGCCCCACGTCAGAACCGTCAAAGAACATCGTCCATGAACCTGTGCCCATATCGTAAATGAGAATGTCCTCATCAGCAAAAGAAACGCCGCCGGCTGTGCCGCTGGTAGAAGAGCTGGCATAGATCAGATCGCCACCGCCGCCGCCGCCGCCCAGGTCGCTGGGATCAAAGAAGGCGGCGCTGACCGCGCCCAGATTGCCCTGGCTGTCTTGCCCCTGGACAAAGAGGATGTGCTGACCAGCGCTGAGGCCGCTGACATCTATCATGGCGGTAGCTCCTTCGCTGCTGCTGTTGAAGCTACCGTCGCTGGCGCTCAAACTGCCGGCAACCCCGCCAGCCCAGGGAGGCGTATCAATGTAGTAAGAGCCGCCCGCAATTGTCTGCCCCCCATTGCTGATGTCATTGATAGTGGCGGTCAGGTTCATGTTACCGCCGCCCGCGTCGCTGGTGTTGATGTTCAGCGCATCTGGCCCCTTGACCGTCATATACGGCGTGCGCGCAATCTTGGCAGCGTAGATGAAGGCCGGCCGGTTTTCCGGCCATTGCACGGAATCTACCGTGCTGTAGGAAGGCATGAAGGCAGTGCCTATTTCAAATGTGTAGGAGGGAATGCCCAGGACGCCATAGGTAAAGTCATCAGATGTGCCGCTGGTGAGGTACAGGCAGACGGAGGGCTGGCAGGATTGGTAGCCATTGTAGGTGGCAAATTTGTCGCCAATAGCCTGCAAGCCAGTCTTATTGGGGGCAGCCGCGGTGGTGTTGCCCCAAGGCCACAGCACCAGGTCGCCATAGCTATGCAAAGTGATGAAGATACCTGTCGTATTTTCCGGCGCGGGATCGTTGTCGCCAGGGCCGCGCTGATCGGGAATGAGCGTGAGGATGTAATCTTCTAGCTGCTCAGTTTCCGGCTCCGATGTGGCTGATGGGCCCAGATACGTTTGGGAACAGGTGTTCGTGCTGGTGCCGCCTGTGTTCCACTCAAAACTGTGGTTGCGGTTCAGGTCAATACCGTATTGCGTGCTGGTGGTGGGCGGCCAATTGTTTGTGCAGCCATTGCTGCGGTTGGCGTTTTTACGCTGGTAGTAGGGGCCCAATTCGACAATCCAATGGCCGTCTGGGTTGACCTGGGGCACCACGTAAATCTCGTGCCAGTCTGTAATCCAGGTAGCGTCCGCGTTGACGCCATACCCTTCTACTAACCAGTCAATAAAGCGCATCGCCAGTTCCGGCGTGGTGATTTCGCGGGCATGAATGTTGGCGATGAGGACAAAAACGGGTTTAGGGCCAGCAATGGCTTCATTGGTAATGCGCATGGCTTGCAAATCATAACCGGGCCAGCTATGACCCGCTGGCGTGGTGCAGCCGCCCACTCCCTTACAATAACTGTCGCCGTAATCTACCAACTCGGTCAGGGTGGGGTTGGCGGCGTTAATGGCTGCCAGTTCCGCATAGATTTCATCGGTAGTGAGGTAACCGCCGTTGAAGGTATCCAGTTGGGTGATATTGTTCATAGCTTCAGTGGCTTCCTTGTCTACAACCAGTCGCCACCCTTCAGCCTGCAAGCGGCGGTAGATGTCTGCATTCATCCCCACCAGGACGTACTTTTCCTGCAAGTTGTTATATTCCCACAGGTCATAATCAGCCAGTTTTTCAATGTCGGCTATATTTTCGTAATAAACACGCGCGACGATTTCACCTTCAGCCCGCGGCCCGTCGGGCCGGCTGCCCGAATCGGCCAGGGTAGGATGGCCACGGCTAAGCAGCATGATAGAAAACAGCAGCACAAAAACGCTCAGAACCTTGACTAACCAGAGTTGCCTGTTCATCTTGTCTCCTAAACTGTTTGACAACGTTTGGGTTGGTGCAGTCAGCGTTTGCTAACGCCTGGCTGCCGTTATGG
>CAYQYJ010000086.1:0-6159 GCA_964421605.1 uncultured Ardenticatenaceae bacterium
CACCTGAAACTGGCAGGTTGGGTTTATGCCGTCTGTTACCCACTCTCCTGCAGGTGGCGACGCAGCGGCGCAGCCAGCGCGCTTATGTGGGCGGCGCGGAACAAAGTGTCGTGGGTGCCGGGGATGATTTCAATCTGGATGCCGGCATCCGTCAACGCCGCCCACTTCACCTGATGCCGCCCGGTATGGGCAGCGTTGGCATAGAGCGTGATTTGCCCCGGATAGATTTGCGGTTGGTAGCGGAAGCGCGCCGCAAAAGCCACCTGGCGCAAATGGCGCATACGCTTCTCTGCCGCCGCCAGCGCCGCCGAACGACCAGGCAGCGGCGGGACTACCTGGCGCAAGCGGCGGCGCTGCACCAGATAAGCCGCGCGGGCGATAACGCGATCCAGCCGGTTGCCCGTCTCCGCCGCCTTGTTTTCCAAAGCGCGGGGCGGGTCCCAGACGTGGTGGGTGGCGTTGGGGGGGATTAAGGTATCTATTACGGCCAGATGCGCCACCTCTTCCCCCTGCGCCGCCAACTGCTGCGCCATTTCAAAAGCCACAATGCCGCCCAGGGCGTGCCCGCCTAACCGGTAAGGCCCGTGCGGCTGCGTCGCGCGTATGGCTTGCAGGTAGCAGGCGGCCATTTCTTCGATGGTCTGGTGCGGTTCCTGACCTGGCTCCAACCCCAACGGCTGCAAGCCATACACAGGCTGGTCTGCGCCCAAGTGACGCGCTAAGGGCAAGAGGCTGAGAATTGTGCCGGCATCATCCGGCACACAAAAGAATGGCGAGCGCGATGATGGCATACTACCCGCTGCCGGCAGCCGCGTCATCACGGCCCAGGCTGGCAGCGACTGCTCTTCTGGCAGTAAGCGAGCCAATTCTGCAATTGTCGGCGCCAATGCCAGCGCCGGCAACGGTATCTGCACGCTCAACTGCTCCCCAACCAGCGCGCACAGATAAACAGCCTGTAAGTAGTTATCCGTTAACCCCTCCAGCCGCTCTTGTACGTCTACTTCTCGCCCCAGAACGCGCTGCCAGATTGCCGCCAACTGTTGTTCCAGCCTGTCGCTGTCAGGAGAGGCTGGCCCCGGCGCAGCTTTCCTGGCGTCTTGGTCAGCCAGCAACGCCTCTACTGCCGCTTCATTTCGCCTATCCTCCCCGCCCTCATACCTCATACCTCTTACCTCATCCCCCCCATCAGCCAGCGCTTTGTCCCGCACGTGGCGCAGTTTCTCCACCAGCGTTTGCAAGTGAGGCGGCTGCAGCATCGTCAGGTGGTTCCCCGGAATGATGTGAATGTCCACGCCTGCGGTCGTTAGTTCCGCCCAGTTAAGCTGCCGCCCGCCGGTGTGTTCGCTGTTGGCGAAGAGGGTGATGCGCCCAGGATATACCTGCGGCTCGTAATTCAGGCGCGCCTGGAAATGGGCGTCAGACGCTTCACGGATATAGCGCGCCTGCGGCCCAAACACATTGGGCAGGATACCCTCCTCCAGGCGCATTTGCCGCAGTCGCCGCAGCCACATTATCTGTTTTAGCGGGCCCTGCCGCAGTACATACATGCCGCGATAGAGAAGACGCCGCCCGCTAGAGACGTTGTCCGCGTCGTCGTCGCCGCTGCGGTACACTTGCAACGTGGTATGCGGCGGCACGAGGACGTCCAACACCGCCAGCAAAGCCACGCGCTCCCCCTGTCGCTGTAGTTGCTGCGCCATTTCAAAAGCCACAATGCCGCCAAAACAGCGCCCCCCCAACAAGTAAGGGCCATGCGGCTGCACCGTTTGCAGTTCGCGGATGTAGTGGGCGGCCATCTCCTCCACCCGGTTTTGCGGCGGGCGCTTGCCATCCAATCCCAGCGGCTCCAGACCGTAGACAGGCTGGTCTGGTCCCAGCCAACGCGCCAGTTCGGTGAACGTGAGGATAGTGCTGCCGTTGGGGGGAACCAGAAACAACGGCGGCTTATCCCCTTTTGGTTGGAGGGGGGTCAGGGAGGTTAGTTCTATGTCGCCGGGTAGATCATAGTGAAAGCTGGCTGCCAGTTGGCGCGTTTGTTGGTTCACAGGATGGGACAGACGAACCTCGCGCCAGGCGTCAGCCAGAGCGGCGTCAATCCCTTGATGATGGTGAAAATGGGGGTCGCCAATTTGGGCGGAGTGGGCGTAAATGCCGTCCGTCATCCGGTCGCCGTTGTAGGGCAGCAAGACAGCCGGGTGGAACGGCAAATTGAGGAAGGCGCAGATGCGACGCAGGGTTGTTTCTGGTTGGCGCACCAGGTCTTCATACAGCACCACGAGCTTTCGGTCGGCGGGAATGTTCTGTAAGAAATCGCGCGCGTTCTGGTTGGTTGTGAGCCACACATCCTCAGCCAGCTTTTCCCTATCTACGACGACGTCCCCCAGCAGGCGGTCTATGCGGGTGCGCACGGCAGATTCGATCACGGCATACGGGTGGCGCACCAGATGGATGTAGCGGGGGGCGGTAAACCACGCTTCCGCCCGCTCCAGCGTGGCGCGCTGCAGGGCGTAGGAGGGGGATTTGTCCAGCAGCAAACGCGGCGCGGCCGCTTGCTGTAGTTCGGCGTATACCTCCTGGATACAACGGTCTGCCGCCAACCAGGTCGCAATCTGCTGTTTGGCGGCGGCGGCGTCCAGGTGGTAGAGAGCCATGACAGCCCGCTGCAAGCCTTCATCCAGATAGCTGCCCGCCAGGGCCGTTTGCCGCTCAGTCATGGCGGTGTAGGGGAGTAAATGCAGTTCGGGCGGGCAGAACAGGTCGGGATGACCTGCCAGCATGGC
Source organism: uncultured Ardenticatenaceae bacterium (assembly GCA_964421605.1). GTDB lineage: Bacteria > Chloroflexota > Anaerolineae > Promineifilales > Promineifilaceae > JAGVTM01. Next base: position 2,781 of record CAYQYJ010000086.1, read on the forward strand.
CCGCAGCAGGGTGGAGCCGGAGCGGGGGGCGGAAAGCAGGAAGACCACGCCCGGATTTTTAGCTGCCGGCAGAGGGCGTACGCGGCTGGCGGGGTGTGTTTTACCGGGCGCTGTTTGCCCATTGGCTAATGCCTGCGCGCCGGCGGCAGGAGGGGCTAGAATCTGGGCGGCTTTGAGGGGGGCAGGCGTCGTTGCCGCCGGCTGTCCATTGTGCTGCAACTGGCGCGCCAGATAAGCCGCCAGGTCTGCCAGGGAGGGGCGGTCAAATATTTCGCGCATGAAGAGGCCCAACCCCAGGTCGGTTTGGAACTGGCGGATCAGTTCCATGACCATGATGGAGTCCAGGCCCAGTTCCAGAATGCTGTGGGTGAGGCTGACGTGCGCTGCCGGCATTCTTAAAACGTATCCCACCTGTTGCTGTAAGTACGTCGCCAGCAGGTCGGGCCAATGGGCGGCGGGCGCAGCCCTTAACTGCCCCTGAATGGGAATGGTGGGCGCTGTGCGGGTGGCAGGCAGGGGAGGCTGGTCCGCCACATTCGCCAGGATGGGCTGCAGCCTGCCCATTTCGTACACGGCGCGGAAGGCAACCCAATCCACGTCGGCGATCATCTGCTGCGCCGCCTGGCTGGTCATTGCCTGCCCTAGCAGGCGCAGGGCGGCTGCGGGCGGCATGGGGCGCACCCCCAGGCGGCGCAGGTAGGTTTCCTGGCCCGTGTCTACCGTCATGCCGGCATCTGCCCACGCGCCCCAGTTGATAGACAATGCCGGCAACCCCAACTGCCGCCGGTAGTGGGCGAAGCTGTCCATAAAGGCATTTGCCGCCGCATAATGCGCCAGGTCCTTCGACCCCAACACCGCCGCCATGGAGGAAAACAGCACAAAATAATCCAGGTCAACGGCAGCTTTTTCTGCCAGCGCGTGCAGATTGAGCGTCCCCGCTGTTTTAGATCGCAGCGTTGCCTGCCAGGCTTCTGGCGTTATTTCCAGCAGCGGCAGCGGCTGCGCCACGCCTGCCAGATGGAAAATACCCCGCAGCGGCGGCAGCAGCCCTTCGGCTTGCAGCGCCGCCAGGCGGTCAAAAGCCGCTTGCAGACTGGATAGATCCGCCACGTCTGCCGGCAGCAGCGCTACGGTGGCGCCGGCGGCTTCAAGCTGGCGAATGGCGGTGATACGGACGGCAAGCCGCCTGTTGGCGGCAGCCTGATCCCATTGCGCCCGCGGCGGCAGCGTGGTGCGCCCAAGCAGCGCCAGGCGGCGCGCCCCGTTTTCCACCAGCCAGCGCGCCAGGGACAATCCCAGACCGCCCAATCCACCTGTAAGCAAATAAGTCGCATCGGCGCGGAAGCGCGGGGTCCCTGGCGGCGGGGCGGTCACGGCTGCCAGCCGCGGCACAAAAAATTGTCCGGCGCGGCAGGCAATCTGCCGCTCCGCGCCAGAATAGGATAGACAGGCCAGCAGGTCGTCTACTTCCTGCGGCGGCTGCGCCGGGTCCAGGTCTATCAAACCGCCCCACAGGTCGGGGTATTCCAGCGCCAGCGCCCGCCCCATCCCCCACAAGGCTGCCTGCCCTGGCGTCATAGGGGCATTGGCTGCCGGCTGCGCGCCGCGCGTGACCAGCCACAACTGCGCCGGCTGGCGACGGCGCGCCAGGGCTTGCGCCAGGCGCAGCAGGGGGGTCAGATCGGGCAGGGCGTCGCTTTCCAGGCACCACAAATACAGGATATTACTCCCTGCCGGCAGTTGCGCTGCGATTTCGCGCCACCCGGCGGCAGCGGCAGGCGGCGCAGCCAGGAGGCGCGGCGCATTACCCGCCTGACGCAGGCGCTGCGCCAGCCGCTGGCTGATGCCGCTTTCCTGACCCAGAATTAGCCAGTGGCGACGCGGTTCGCTGCCGTTTTGGTTGGTTAGCACAGCCATTGGTTCCCAGACTAATTCGTGTAGCCATTCTGAGTCAAAAGCGATAGATGCGGGCGGCAGGGTGGGTGCATCGTTTGGAGTGGCGTGCCACGGCGGCGGCGTAGGCAGCCAGTAACGCTGTCGCTGCCAGGGGTAACGAGGCAGGGGAACCCGTTTCCCTGCCGCATACAGGGCGGCCCAGTTCACATCCCATCCTTGCGTGTAAAGGACGGCCAACGTCTGCCGCATTTGCTCTACCTCGTCCTGATGTCGCCGCAGCGAACTCAGCGCCAGGCCGGACTGTCCGTGCTGCTGCAAACTTTGCAAGATGGAGGGGGACAGCGCCGGATGCGGGTTGAGTTCCAGGAAGGCGGTGTATCCGTCAGCCAGTATATGCTGCATGGCGGCGGCAAATTGCACCGGCTGGCGCAGGTTGGCGCTCCAGTAGTCGGGCCCCAAAACGTCGCCTATGACCTGTTTGCCAGTGACGGTGGAGTAAACAGGGATAGTGGGCGAGCGGGGCTGGATGCCTTGCACGCTGGCAACCATTTCTGGTTGCAGCGACGTCATTTGCGGGCTGTGCGAGGCGTAATCCACGCGCAGATAGTCGCTGTAGACGCCGCGCGCCTGCAGGCTGGCGGCCAGCCTGGCGACGGCGGCAGACTCGCCCGCTAAAACGACGGAAGCGGGATTGACAGCGGCAACCTCTACTTCTCCCTCATACCCTTGCAGGGCGGCGCGGGCTTCCGTTTCGGTTATTTCGGCCACCAGCATTTTGCCCTGACCCGCGGCTGTTTGTGTCAGCCGCCCGCGGTGGAAGATGATGCGCACGCCGTCAGCCAGGCTGAGCGCGCCGCTGATGCAGGCGGCGGCCACTTCGCCCATGCTGTGACCTACCACGGCGTCGGGTTGGATGCCCCACTTTTGCCACAAAGCCGCCAGAGCCATTTGCAGGGCAAAGAGGGCAGGTTGGGTAATAGCCGTCTCCTCCAGGCGGGACTGCGTGAGCGGGCGGGTCAACTCTGCCAGCAGTGACCATTCGGCATACGGGCGCAGCAGTTGATCGCATTCGGCGATGACGGCGCGAAAAACAGGTTCTGCCGCCAGCAACTGCCGCCCCATGCCCCACCATTGGGATCCCTGCCCGCCGCACACAAAGATGAGTTTTGGGGGGCGGTTGGGATGTTTTTCGCCCTGGAACAGCGGGGGCGCGGCGGGCGTCTGGGGATTGGCGGCATAGGCGCTCTGAGCGTAGGCGCTCTGAGCGTGGGCGCGCAGATGGGTCGCCATGTGCGCGGCGTCGCTGCCGACGAGAGCCAGCCGGTGGTTATGATGGGCGCGGCTGCGGCTGGCGCTGTACGCGATGTGGTTCAGGTTCGTTTCTGGTTGGGAGAGCAACTCTGCATATCGCTGCGCCAGGGCAGCCAGGGCGGCGGGTTCGCGGGCGGAAAGGGGCAGCAGGACGGGCGTGGAACCCGGCTCG
>CAYQYJ010000086.1:6259-9290 GCA_964421605.1 uncultured Ardenticatenaceae bacterium
GGAATGGCCGGGTTGGGCGTCTGGTAGTGCAGGGTGGGGGGAAGCTGCCCGTGATGTAGGGACAGGAGCACTTTGATGACGCTGGCAATGCCGGCAGCCGCCTCCAGATGTCCCAGGTTGCTTTTCACCGAGCCAATGCGGCAAGGCTGGCTGGCTGGGCGGTGGGGGCTGAGGACGGCGCTGAGGGCGGCGGCTTCAATGGGGTCGCCCAGAGCGGTACCTGTGCCGTGGGTTTCGACGTATTGCACCTGATGGGGGGAAATGCCGGCATTGGCGTAAGCAGCGCGTAATACAGCCTCTTGCGCGTGGCGGTTGGGGGCGGTCAAGCCGTTGCTGCGCCCATCCTGGTTGATGGCGCTGCCGGCAATCAGCGCATAAATCGTGTCGCCATCCGCCTGCGCCTGCGCCAGTGGTTTTAACACGACCACGCCAACGCCTTCGCTGCGCACATAGCCGTTGGCGCGAGCGTCGAACGGTTTGCAGCGACCATCGGGGGCCATGAAGCCCGCCTGGCTAAAGTTGACGGTGACGGTGGGCGACAGAATGAGGTTGACGCCGCCCACCAGCGCCAGCGTGGACTCGCCGCGCTGCACGCTTTGCGCCGCCAGGTGCAGGGCCACCAGGGAGGAAGAGCAGGCGGTGTCCACAGCCAGGCTGGGCCCGTGCAGATTAAGGAAGTAGGAGAGGCGGTTGGCGGCAATGCTCAGAGCGCTGCCCGTGCCAATGTACGGGTCGCTAAGCCGGGCGTCGTTAAGCTGCAACTGCCCATATTCCATGCCCGAAATGCCGATAAAGACGCCCGTGGGTGTGCCGCTGAGTTGGTCGGGGGGAATGCCGGCATCTTCCAACGCCTCCCAGGCCACCTCCAGCAGCAGCCGCTGCTGCGGGTCCATGCGTTCCGCCTCGCGTGGCGAAATGCCAAAAAAGGGGGCGTCGAACTCGTCAATCTTTTCCAGAAAGCCGCCCCAGCGGGTGTTCATCTTCCCTGGTTGAGGGTCAGGGTGATAGAAGGCGTCCACGTCCCAGCGGGACGCTGGCGCTTCGCTGATGGCGTCCACGCCATTGACCAACAGTTCCCAGAACGCCTCTGGGCCCGCCGCCCCCGGAAAGCGACAGCCCACCCCCACAATCGCTACCGTCCCTGCCTGTTGCCCCTTAGCTGCCGCCTGTTTGCCGTTATCTGTTGTCTGTTTGCCGTTATCTGTTAGATACTCTGCCAGCGCCTTAATCGTCGGGTATTCATACAACAGGGTTGGCGGCAGTTTACGCCCCAGCCAGTTCTCCAACTCGCCCGCCAGCCCCACCGCGGTGATGGAATCCAGACCATACTCCGCCAGCGGCCGGTCCACCAGGATTTGCTGCGCGTCCACCTTTAACTGCTGCGCTAACCGCTGCACCAGCCAGCCGGTGACGTGGAGGGGAGAGAATGGCTGCGGCGGCGGGGTCGCCTGCTCATCCTCTTGCCAGATAGCCAGCGCCGCCAGCGTTTTGTTCAGGAAGGCGGCGCGGCTGGCGTGCCGCTGAATTTTGCCGCTGGTGGTTTTGGGGATGGTAGTGGGGTGGATGAGGGCGATGGCGGAAGGGGCGATGTTGTGCTCGCGGGCAATGCTGGCGCGAATGGCGGCGATGATGGCCTGGGAGTCTGCCTGGTCTGTTTCCTGGCGCAGTTCTGCCACGACCGCCAGTTGCTCCGCTACGGACGTCTCTATGGCAAAGGCGGCCACGCAGCCGGCGCGCACTGCCGCATGGCTTTGCTCCACGGTGCGTTCAATGTCCTGCGGGTAATGGTTGCGCCCGCGAATGATAATCAGGTCTTTCAGGCGACCCGTGACAAATAGCTCGCCTTGATGCCAAAAGCCGAGGTCGCCGCTGCGCAGGAAGGGGCCATCACCATCGGTCGTATAAGCCTGAAAGGTGTGCGCTGTTTCCTGGGGACGCTGCCAGTACCCCCTGGCTACGGTGGGCCCAGCTATCCAGATTTCGCCCACGGGCGTAGTTCCTGTCTCGTCTGGCGTGGTGGGCGCGCCGCTGTCCGGGTGGACAATGCGCACGCGCGTGTCCAACCAGACGCGCCCCGAACCGGTCAGGGTGCGGCTGGCTGGCTGGTTGGGCGCCGCCAGTTGCACCTGATGTTGGGCCAGGGCCGGCTCGGAAACGGTTAAATAGACAGGCTCTGCTGACACCAGACCGCCGCTAACCATCAGGGTGGCTTCCGCCAGACCATAGCAGGGGTAGGCGAAGCGGGATTGGAAACCCGTTTGCCGAAACGCCTGAGCGAAGCGCGCCAGCGTATCGTGGCGTACAGGTTCCGCGCCGTTGTAGGCGGATTCCCAGCAGCTTAAATCCAGGGTGGCGCGCTGCGCGGGCGTGGTTTTGCTGACGCATAAATCAAAGGCAAAGTTGGGCCCGCCGCTGTGGCTGCCGCGGTAGCGAGAGATGGCTTGCAGCCAGCGGATGGGCTGCTGTAAAAAAGCGGCGGGGGACATCAACACGCCAGGGAAGCCGCCGTAAACCGGTCCCAGGACGCCGTCTATCAGCCCCATGTCGTGGAAAGGGGGCAGCCAGCAGACGGATACCGTGTGGGGGCCAAGGGCAAAGGCGGTATGGATGGTAGACAGGTTGTAGATAAGGTTGGCGTGGGTGACGATGACGCCTTTGGGGACGGCGGTGGAGCCGGATGTGTATTGGAGGTAGGCAATGTCGCCAGCGGCAATGCCGGCATTTTGCCAGGATGGGGCGGGAGGGAGGGCGGTGGTGTCCAGCCAGTGTAAATCTGCCAGGCCAGGCAGGGCGTCGAGTTGTTTTTTGATCTGGCTGGTGGTCAGCGCCAGCGTCGCCTGCGCGTCGGCGACAATAGCCTGAATGCGGTTTGTTTGCAGCGTGGGCGGCGCGAGAGGGGTAGATCGCTGGGGGAGGGGAGGATATGCCGGCACAGCCATGACCCCCGCGTACAAACACCCCCAAAAAGCCGTCACATATTCCAGGCCAGGCGGGTAGAGGAGCAAAACCCGATCCCCCGTTGCCGCCATCT
>CAYQYJ010000086.1:9390-11233 GCA_964421605.1 uncultured Ardenticatenaceae bacterium
CGCCATCTGCTGCAATTGGGCGGCAACGGCGCGCGCCGCCTGATCCAACCCGGCGTAAGTCAGGCGCTGCTCAACCGACTCGCCATCCACCAGAAAGGTGTAAGCCAGTTGGTCCCCTTGATGCTGCGCGCGCCAGCGCAGAGCCTCCACCAGGGTTTCGAAGTCAGGGCGAGCGTTAGGGTTGGGTTCCTGCATACCGTCGAACCAGGCGTGATCCTGCTTGCGCAGAGATGGCAGGCTAACAAAAAAGGCAGATGCTCCACCCCTGAGCGCAAGATGGGATCACGGCGACATAACCTATGGACAAGACCAGAGTGACGCCAATCGTCTTAAAATTGTCGTTGTTCTTGCCAATGGTATTGTACGCTACATTGCTTCTGGCACAAGTCCCCCAATACCCCCTTCTCCCTTCCCCCTCACTCCTCCAGAAAGAAGCTAATCGCCCGCTCTAGCCGGCGCGCCCAGGCCGCTTCCTCGTGGCGCGCTTCTTTTTCTTCCACGTGCAAAAGCTGGTGCACTGGACGGTAACCTTTTTGTACCAGAATGCGCTTCAGGCGGCGCACGCGCCCATAATATTGACGCGAGGCGGCGTGTAGGAAACGGTCGGCGCGGAACCCGGCGTATTCACGGGTTCCCGCATCCAGGTAAATCTTGCCTGGATGGTAGGGTACATCTTCCACGTAGCGCAGCAGCGCTTCATCGGCAAACCAGACGGAAGGGCTCATAATGCCGGCATACCCAAAAACGCTGGGACGGTGAAAAAAAGCGTACAGACTAATCAGCCCGCCCATTGAGGATCCCAAAACGCCCGTCGTTGCCGCTGCCGGATGCGTACGGAAATCCCGGTCAATGACTGGTTTGAGCGTATCCGCTACAAAGTTAACGTACTTACCGCCATCCCCGCCCCCCAGGCGTGGGTCGCGGAACGGGCTGTACTCATCCAGCCGCCGCTCCCCCATGTTGGGAATGCCCACCACAATAGCCTCATACCCCCGGCCAGCCAGCGTCTCCATAGTCTCATCCACCTGCCACTCCCCGGCATAGCTCGTGGCGGCGTCAAACAAGTTCTGTCCATCGTGCATATAGAGGACAGGGTAATGTTGGCTGCGGTGATGATAGGACGGCGGCAAATAGACCAGAATATCGCGGTGATTTTGCAGTTGTGGGCTCCAAAATCTACGGCTCACCTGTAAATTGCCTGTTACCGTGTGATAATGTCCGTTCTTGTGTTCCAGGTAGGGTCGCCAATCGGGCATAGACGTTTGTTTCTTGAGCATAGTTCAAAGTCCGGCGCTCTGCTTTTGATCGCGCAGCCTTGTAGTTTAGTCAGGAATAAGTAAAAGGCAAGCGCCGCAGAGGTTCCTCGCTTCGCCTGACATGACGCCGCCGCACACGCGGCGGCCGCCGCGCACAGCGCAACTTCTACCCCTGTCACCTGCGCCACAGGGCGCGTGTATAGGAGTTGGGTACTGCTGTGTAACCAGATTGAAAGCAGGTTTTTGCGGCTCTGTGTATAATGGTGGCATATTCGAGAGGATACCTAAAACAGCAGCCGAGAGAAAGATAGAGTCAGGTGGCGGCTTGGACGGAATGGGGCAAGGTCCCGCTCGCGGTCAAAAAGCCCAGACCACTGCCTTATCCCAAAATAGCGTCTCTGGTATCCACTTGCATGACGGCAAGGCCACCGACCGCCACGGGGTTGGTGGCTTTTCTGTTTCTGGCGACCTGTTGCAGAACCCTGGAAATGGGACGCTGATGACGCAGAGAAGCGCTGATTTACCATAACCGTATTCATTGTCCAGAAATAAGTTCGTCGTGACGGCTTTAGCCGCCCAAACCGCTA
>CAYQYJ010000087.1:0-11042 GCA_964421605.1 uncultured Ardenticatenaceae bacterium
GCGCCGCCGTTGCCGCCATAGACGCCAACGCCCAGATATTCAGCCACGTTGCTGATGAAGTCTGTCTGGTTAATGGTGAGGGTGTTCGGGTTGAGGTCTTCGTCGTCGCGGGCAAAGATAGCACCGCCACGCCCGTTGCTGTAGTTGCCCTGGAACAGGCTGTTGTTAATGACGTTGACGCCGCCATTGACCATGATGGCTCCGCCGCTGCTTTCACTGCTGTTGTCGAGGAAAGCCACGTTTTCCAGGGAGAGGTTGTTGCTGAAACGGGTGGCAATGCCCGCGCCATGTGCGCCTGTGCTCCCGTAATTGCCGCTGATCAAGGTGTTGGTGATAGTCAGGTCGCCGCTGCGGCTAAAAATACCGCCCCCGTCTGTGCCCAGGAAGTAGGCGCAGTTGGCTGCGCTTGCCTGATAGCCAACGGGGATTGCTGGGGCTTGCATCAACGTGCCAACTTCGTTCAAACTGACAGCCGAACCCGTGATCACGACTGTGCCATCAATATTGTAGAGACCGCCGCCCTGCACTTCGGCAATATTACTCTGCAAGCTGGCGTTGGAGAGAATCACAACGCCTTCAACGCTGCTGATGCCGCCGCCAAAGCTGTCGGAAGTGTTGTCAATTGCGCTGCTAAAGGAGAGGGTGACGCTGCCGGCATCGTTATAGATGCCGCCGCCGCCGCCGCAGGTGTTGTAGCCGGGGGTGACGTCGTTTTCGCGGACAACGGTATAGCTGAGGATGAGCGTGCCAGCATCATTGTAAATCCCCCCACCGCTGCCAGCCTCGCCAATGCTGCTCAACGCGCCGCCGCGAATGGTCAGTTTGCTCATGGTGACCACAGGTGCGCCGCCGTTGCCCAGAATGTGGAAGACGCGATCCAGACCGCCCGCGTCAATAGTAGCGCCTGCGCCCGACGCCAGAATATTGACGGAATTGAGAATGTCCAGGTCGCCCGTGACCGCGGCGTCTTCGCCTGTACCAACTTGTGTGAGCGTGTAATTGCCTGCCGGCAGCACAACGGTGTCTGTCCCTGCCGCGGCATTGGCGTCTATAAGAGCTTCGCGCAGAGAACAGTCGCCTGCCAGGCAGCCATTCGGCGCAGGATCGTCAAAACGGGTTACAGTGAAAGTGGCGGCGTAGGCGATATTGATTTGCGCCAGGAGCAACGCCAGGCCGCTCAGGGCGACTGACAGGCACAACAGCAACCCGCCTCGTTGCGTTCGGTTAGGGGATGAAGGCAAGTGATTCATGGTTTTCTCTCCTGAAAAGGGGTAAGTGAACGTGGGCAATCTGTTTTTTCAGTGCTATCATTGGCTTGCGTTACGTTTCCTGAGTCGTGTCTGGCATTATCACAGCGTGGTCAAGGTCGCAAATACCCCATCGCTCTCAATTGGGAGCTATGCCAGGCGGTCTGATTTCTGGTCAGGGCTGGCACAATGCGTTGCCGTCAGACCCTTTTCCTCGCTCTTACAGGTGATAGCATGAAAAAACTCTTGCCCCAACGATCTGTTCTTCTTTTGTGGTTGATTGGTTTGACCCTGTCTGTGCTGGCTGGTGGACAGGCAGCCAGCGCTCAGGTGGAAGTGTGGCAGCAAGCGGAAGCAGAACTGATAACTCCTGATGCCCCGCGCGAGCCGAACCTGACCGCCTACACGCCGGCAGGCTGGAGTTACCCCATTGTGCCCTCGTCTGTGGCAGGCACGAATGTGGTAAATACGCTTTACGCGGGCCAGACAACTTATATTGATTGGGCTGTGGTGAATAACGGCAACAAAAGCGTCTGGGAACAGTTTGACATCTGTCTTTACCTGGACGGCAGCCAAATTGGCAGTTGGTATGCGCGCCGTCTGCGGCGCGGTTACTACGCTTATGTGGAAGACTGGACTTATACGGTGAACAATGCCGGCAACCACACCCTCCGCGTCACCGTAGATTGCACCAATGTTATCCCCGAAAGCAATGAAAGCGACAACTCCTGGGAACACACCTTTTACTGGGAAGGCGGCGGCGGCAATCCGATCGGCATAGTCATTTCTAACCAACAAGGTTACGACAAATGCGAAATCCCGTCAACTACTCAGATGCAAACATGGTGGAACAGCAGCCCCTACTACGAAGCCAATATCTACATTGGCGGCTCTGCCCGCGCCTGCGCCAACAATGGCCTGAATGCTGCCTGGGTCTCTACCGTGAGTAACCAGGGTTGGAACTTTATCCCCACCTGGGTGGGCCCGCAGGCCCCCTGTTCTGCCTTTAGCTCCAGATTCAGTTATGATCCACCTACCGCCTATAATCAGGGGCGCAGCGAAGCCAACTCCGCCTACAATGTCGCCTCGAATTTAGGTCTGATTGCCCAGGGGCGCAACACCATCATTTACTATGATCTGGAAGCATTCCCTGGCGATGCTGCCTGTCGCGAGGCTGCCAAATCCTTTATCAGCGGCTGGAGCGGACGGCTGCGCGAATTGGGCCAGCGGGCAGGCGCTTATGGCTCCGCTTGCGGCTCCTACGTCACCGACTGGGTAGGCATCACCTATGTGCCCGATGACGTCTGGCTGGCGCACTGGATTTACAACAGTTACACCCCCGGCGCCACCGTATGGGATGTGGCTTGCGTCTCTAACGGTTATTGGAGCAACCACCAGCGGCTGCGCCAATACGCCGGCGGTCATAATGAAACGTGGGGCGGCGTCACCTTTAACATTGACAGCAATGCTGAAGATGGGCACGTGGCGGGCGTTAACCCGCGCAACCTGGCCCCTGTGGAACTGGCGCAGCAAGGGGTTGCTGTCCAGGACATGCAGTTGTTGAATGCGCAGCAGGGCTGGCTGCTGACGCCTGGCAAGCTGTTGTGGACGAATGATGGTGGACAGACGTGGCTGAACATCACGCCTGCCGGCATCGGCGGAACCCCGCAAGCCGCCGCCTTCGTAGACGCGCAGCACGGTTGGGCAGCGCGGCTCACTGCCCCCAATTCTCTGGCTGTGGCCCGCACTCGCGACGGCGGTCAGACCTGGCAAATGGACGATATGCTACTGTTTGCCCCTGAGTCGGGCCAGATGGCGGCTCAGGTCTCTTTTGATTTTGTCTCCACGCAAACGGGCTATCTGGCAGTCGAGTTACAATCTGGCGTCAATTTCAGCCAGGGGTTGCTCTGGCAAACGGTGGACGGCGGGCAGACCTGGCAGCCGCGCTCATTGCCGGTGGCGGGCGCGGTTTCTTTCCACAGCGAAAGGATTGGCTGGGTAGCTGGCGGTTCAACCGGGGATGAACTATATCGGACGAATGATGGGGGGCATACCTGGACGCCCGTCACGCTCTCGCACGGCGCAGACCGCTGGTTCACTGATTTGCCTATTTTTGTCAACCAGACGACGGGTTGGCTGCCCGTTACGGTGGCGGCTGGCGCAGAGTCGCAGGTGCTGTTATATGCCACCCGCGACGGCGGCCTGACGTGGACGTTGGCGCAGACTATACCACTGGCGCAGGAACCGACGATGAAGGCATCGCTACAACTGATAGACGGCCAACTGCGGCTGGCCGGGCAACTCACGCCAGCCGGCGCTGCGCAGATGACCTGGAGCGGCCTGATGGGTTGGGCGCAGACAACGACCAACCACTGTCAAGGACAGAAAGTGTCGGCGCTTGAACCCTTCCGCTGCGTTACTGAAATGAAGCTGTGGCGCACGACGGATGGTGGTCAAAACTGGGTCAGGTTAGATATAGACAGCCAGTAGACCAGGCCAATAATCATTTGTAGGGCAGTTTGGGACGCTTATGCGCCCAAAACTGCCCTCTATTCCACATGCAAATTTTCCCGCACCATTTTATCGCGGCGCACGCGCCAGATGCGCGCGTCCAGATAGTAATGTTGCATGGCCCAACCTGTCAGAAATGCGGCAAAAATCTTTTCCCCTAACCCCAGTTCGGATGGGTCCATCACCCCCGCCATCATGGAAATGCTGTTAAGCAGGGATTGGTCCAACTGCAAGCCAGTAGTCACTTTGATGAAATCTACCCAGGGCCCTTTGTACAGAGCAAAGGTGAACGCCAGCCCGACTAATATGTAAACAAAGGCACTGCTGAAGATGCGGCGCGCCCAGGTAAATCCAGCGCGTTGCTCTTTTTCGTACTTGTTGTGACCGTATGTCCAGACGATGCGGTGGTACTGGATATTGTGCCCTACTGTCACCAGAGGTACCAGGAAAACGACGAGCAGGGGGTTAGAAAAAGCGACGAAGTGTAAGGGTAGAACGGCGAACAGCAGCAGCAGCTTGGGACCGTTGAGGGGCAGCCCACTACGCCAACGGTAAATCTGCCAGGCGATGTAACCCAGAATGGTGCAGACGTACAGCGCTGCTGCCAGCGGGTATAAGATGCCGCCTAAACTGAGGTCGCCAAACAACGGGGCGCGCAGACCCAGGTCAGGGAATCCTGGCGTTTGCGCGTAGTAAGCGCTGGTCATGAACATAACCAACGGCAGGTAGAGACTGAGGTTAAAAAACCATTTGTCCACCCGGTTGTTGCGCGCGTCGTCGTACTCGTGGTTGCGCCGCTTGTACAGCGTGAAAAAGCCCCAATGTTGCCGCACGACGTGGTAGTATGCCCACAGGCGGTAGAAGACGAAGTAAATGAGCCAGCCAAAGTCGAGCCAGAATGACGTGAAGCGAACGCCTGCTGGTTCCAACAGTGCGCCCAGACCGTAGGGGAGGAAAATAAAAACGGGACCAAAAAGGAACCAGAGCCAGGAGCGGCGCAAATCTTTGCCACGCACCGCCCGCTCGTCAGGGTCAAAGAAGGTGCGGGCCAGGGTGGCGAAAACGTGAGGCGCATCAATAAGGTAGCTCCAACTGAGGACGACAAGCAGGTGCAGGGTGAGGGGGATGATCAGGCCGCCTAGCGTAAGGGTGGCGACGACATCCTCCATGGGGTCGCTGGTAATGCGGCTGCTCAGAGCCAGGATGAGGGCGATGTACGCCCAGCCTGCCAGGGCGGAGCCGATATACCAGATGAGGTCGTTTTTACGGTCTATGATCCAGTTAAAGCGGACGGTGGCCTGTTTGGGTTGGGCGATAGCGGTCATTCTTGTCTCCTATCGAATGGGATAGAGCGTATTGTCGCTGATGCCGGCATTCCCGACAAGCCGCCGCCGCCCCAATTCTCACTTCCGCGCAAACAGGCTGCGCCCCCCTTTATCTGCCGGCTGCGCGCTGTCCAACAGCGCTTCCAGTTTCTCCGCCCGCGCCTGCGCCGCCGCCAGTTGGTTTGCGGCATTCATGCGCGCTGTGCGCTCTTCCTTCAACTGTTGCTGCAAATTGCTCAAGGCAGCCAGCTCCGTCTCCTGGCGGGCAATGGTTGTAGCTGCCGCCACTGTCTGCGCCTGCGCTGCCTTAATCTCCTGGTATAGCGCTTCATACTGGTTGCGAAAATAATCCCGCTCCCGCCCGATACGGTCAATTTCTTGCCGCAGTTCTTGAATCTGCGCCTGATACTGCTGCGTCAGCTTTTCCGCAAAAAGCTGAAAAATCTCCACAGGCGCAAAATCAGGCGACGGCATCAGCGGCGCGCTGGCGCCGGTGCGCCCGCTAATCGCCAGTTCCCGCGTGGGCTGTGGCACGTTCATGCGGTCGCCAGCAGCCAGAGCGTCGTGAATATCCGCATAGCTGGCGTTTTGTCCGCGCAGATACGCCACCAGCGCAAACACCGTCAGGTCGTCCTCGCTAAAACGCCGTCGCTCGCCACGCGGCGGCGCTGCGCCCGCGCTCAAATAAGGCGCAAACTCCTGCGCCCACGTGCGCGCCGTGTGCTTGCTGATGCCGAACAGTTCAACCAGGGTAGATACAGTAGCCATAAAACTCTCTCTTGACCTGGATCGTCCAGAAAAGGCTCCCAAAATCTGTGCAATCTGCGTTCTATCTTTCTCCCAGGTTAATGGTCAAATGCTTCAGGATGGAGCGCCCTATAGACTCTGGCAGGCGTGAACGGGATGCGGCGGATGCGCGCGCCCGTGGCGTTGTAAATGGCGTTGGCCACGGCGGGGGCGACGCCATCTTTGGGGATTTCGGCGATGGCTTTAGCCCCAAAGGGCCCGCTCGGTTCGTTGGTTTGCACCAGGATACATTTCAGCCAGGGCATTTCGTCGGCGCGGTAGATGTGATAGGGCCCAAAGCTGTCGTTGATCAGGTTGCCGTCGGGCGTATAAACCATTTCCTCGCAGTGCGCGTACCCCAGCGCTTGCGTCATACCCCCTTCTACCTGCCCGCTGGCGGTGATGGGATTGATAGGCACGCCTGCGTCTACAGCCATCACCAGTTTGATCACCGTTACCTGACCTGTTTCGACATCTACTTCCACTTCGGCAAACTGCCCCGCAAACGGGGGCGGGGATTCCATGCTGACGTAAGAAGCGGTAGCCATGATTTGTCGCTGCTGCTCTTGATGCAGGGAATGCAGCGCGATTTCCGCCAGCCCCACGCGGCGACCATCGGGGGCGATGGCTTGTCTGTCTTTGAGGCGGATGTCGCTCCACGTTGCCAACCCCAACATCAACGCCGCCCGTTCGCGGATCTGTTCCGCTGCCTGTTCGCACGCTTTCTTGACCGCCATGCCCGATATGTAGGTGGTGCTGCTGGCGTATGCGCCTGTGTCGAAGGGGGTCATGTCCGTGTCGCTGGAGTAGATGATAATGTCCCGCAAGGGCACGCCCAGCACTTCGGCGGCAATTTGCGACAGGACGGTATCGGAGCCTGTGCCCAGGTCGGTGGCGCCCACCAGGACGTTAAAAGAGCCGTCGTCGTTGATTTTGACGCTGGCCCCGCCCATGTCCAGGCCAGGAATGGCTGTGCCGTGCATACACATAGCCACCCCTAGACCGCGCCGCAGATGAGGCTTGCCGGGAACGATGTGCCAGCCGGGTTGGTATTGGCGTTCCCAGGCAATCGCTTTCATGCCCTGTGCAAAGCATTCCGCCAGGCCACAGGTGTTAATCACGGGTTCAGAGGTGACGGTTTCTTTCTCGCCCTCGCCTAACAAGGGGGCAATAGGCATCGTGTCGCCTGCCTGTACCCAGTTGCGGCGGCGGAATTCGATGGGGTCCAGACCCAGGGCCTGGGCGATTTCGTCCATATGGCTTTCCAGGGCAAAGTGGGCTTGGGGCGCGCCATAGCCGCGATACGCGCCCGGCACTGGTAGATTGGTGTAGACCACCAGGCAGTCGAATTTGCGGTGTTTGCAGTTGTAGCTGCTGAGGCCGCGCAGCCCGGTAACCGTTTGCACAGTAAGGCCGTGCGTGCCATAAGCGCCCGTGTTGCCGATGACGCGCATTTCCATGCTGTGCAGCGTGCCATCAGCCATGACGCCTGTTTTGTAGGTGATGGTTTGCGGGTGGCGGGTGCGGCTGC
The DNA here is from genome assembly GCA_964421605.1 of uncultured Ardenticatenaceae bacterium. Lineage (GTDB taxonomy): Bacteria > Chloroflexota > Anaerolineae > Promineifilales > Promineifilaceae > JAGVTM01. The sequence goes on from CAYQYJ010000087.1 coordinate 7,401, forward strand.
TGCGGAACTCTTCGGCGCGGCTCAGTTCCAGGCGCACGGGCCGCCCGGTGGCGATGGTCAGATGGCCCACGATGTCCTCAATCAGCATTTCCTGCTTGACGCCAAAGCCGCCGCCAATGCGCGGCTTAATGATGCGGATGCGGCGCACGGGCAACCCCAAGAGGGGGGCCACCATGCGGCGGACGTGGAAGGGAACCTGGGTGGAGGTGCGGATGACCAGGCGTTCGTCGGCGTCCCACCAGCTAATGGCGATGTGCGGCTCAATGGGGCACTGCTGCACCTGGTGGACGGTGTAGGTGTGTTCGAAAACGTGGTCGGCTTCGGCGAAGCCGCGGGCGACACTGCCAACCTCGGCGTGGATGTGGTGCACGATGTTGCGGCTGGCGTCATGAATGCCGGCAGTATCCTCCTCATCATGAATCACAGGCGCGCCCGGTTTGATAGCGTCGTTTTCATCGAAAACTGCCGGCAGTTCCGCATACATCACCTTAATCAACCGCAAAGCTGCCTCGGCAATTTCCGGCGTGTCTGCGGCTACGGCGGCTACGCGGTCGCCCACATAGCGTACCTTATGGTCAAAGCTGACCTGATCGTGCGGCGGCGGGTTGGGGTAGGATTGGCCGCCGGAGGCATACTTGACCCGTTCCACGTTTTCATAATGCAGCACTGCGCGCACGCCAGGCAGCGCCCGCGCTTCGCTGTCGTCAATGTCCAGGATGTGGGCGTGGGCGTGCGGGCTGGTGAGCAGCCTGGCGTGCAGCATTCCCCGCATCTCAATGTCATCCACGAAAGCGGGATTGCCTTTTGCCAGCTTAATGGCGTCCACTTTCGTCTCCGGCTTGCCAACGACTGCCGTTTCTGGGATATGAGAAGTCAGCAGCAGGTCTGTCTGCGGCTGCGTGCGTGTAAGGGTTTGGGCGGGGGAAGTGTGGTGCAGCCCAGAGCCAGGGCCAGCCAGTTCGGGGCCTTCGTCGTCTGGTTCAGCCGGGGGCATTTCCAGGTAGTAAGTAGCGTCTACAATATCTGGTCCCTGGTAAGGGGGAACATCTTCGCCGCGCAGAACGGCGGCGGCGCGCTGAATGGCTTCGACGGGTTTGAGATAGCCCGTCTCGCGGCAAAGGACGCCAGACAGCGCGTCGCGGATGTCCGCCTCGGTGGGGTTGGGGTTGTGGTCCAGCAGTCCTTTAGCCGCCAGGATCATGGCGGGTGTGGAGTAGCCCGATTGGATCGCGCCCGTTTCGATGAAGGCTTGCTGGATCGGGTGCATCTGACCGACTTGAGTAGACAGCCCTTCGACCGTTTCCAGCCGGTGACCAATAGCCTGCCCGGTGAGCATCACGTCGCTGCTAACCAGCCGGCCATCTAATAGAATAGCGGCGGCGCCCGTTTCGCCGCTGTCGCTGCCGAAGCGGACGCTAAAATAGCCGGCGCGGCGCAGCGTGTGCAGCAAAATGTCGGTGGGCTGGGCGGCAACGACCTGGTCGCGCCCGTTAATGTTCAGGGTGAGGGTCATGGAGGCCTCCGTGAATGGGACGTGTTGGGCTGGCGGGTTACTGTGGGCGTTTGAAGACACAGAAATAGGCGCTGGCCCACCGCCTCATGCCGCCGCCTTCGAGTAACAATACATCTTCATTGTTACCCACGATGACGGGCTGCATATGTACCAGTTCCCAACCTTTCGCGCCCAATTCGTTGAGTTGCGGGATCAAGGTCTTTGGGCTGTTACGTGGCAGGTCTTCAGCCATTGTTACCATTTGTGCTTCGGGCAGCGACGTGTCGGCTTGCAGAAAGCACGTCAAATATTCCCATCGTTCCAACATAGTGCGCAACTCCTACAAAAAAGTGATCAGTGGCGAGTGGTCAGTGGTCAAAAGCGCTGACTCCAACGGTGTACCGCGGCCCACGTTATCTCATTTAAAAAATTGCCAGAGCTTCATTGGCTACATATACTACTGCAAGAATGCGTTTCAGCCTAGCTGTGCTATCTTAATTCTGGCTGCCAGTAACCGCCAATAGGAGGAAATCATGACCTATGCAGCGAGCGACGTGGTTAACAACCTGCAGAATTCATTGGGGTTGATTCTGCTGGGTGGGGCCATTATTTTCGTCGGCTATTATCTCTACTATGGCGAAGCAATTCGACTGGGTTTTCGACATCAGACACACGCTGTGCCGTTGTTCGCCAATATGTATTTCTTCGCACATGACGTTATCTTTATCAGCCTCTTCCGCCGCTGGTTTTATGAGGTGGATCATTGGCTGTATCGCGCCTTTTGGTTTGGTCTGGTGGCTTTCACGGTATTGGAACTGATCGTCCATTACCAGACCGTGCGCTTCAGCCGGCAGGCGTTGTTTCCGGCGCTGAACCGGCGGCAATATTGGCTGGCTTATGGCGCAGCGCAATTGGCGATTGGCATCCTGTTCTGGTTCATTTATACGCAGCTTGACGACTTTCTTTTTCTCATCAGTTTTGCCAGTACGGTAATAGTGTCGGTGGCCTTTATGCTGCCGCTGCTGCACGCGCGCGGCAGCGCCAGGGGGCAGTCGCGGTTGTTAGCTGCCAGCCTGATCATCAGTCCTGTTGGTTTCTTTTTTGTGTTTTTGCCGGCAATGTCTTCTTACTTTCTCAGCCTGCCGTATCTTCTGGCCGGCGCGACGACAGTGATCGTAGCCATACTCTATTGGCGGCGTTTGTCGTATTATCTCCCCTATAGCAGGCCATAGCCTGGTTTGCGGCAACAGGCAACAGGAGGCGTTTTGGAGCAGCGAATTAGAGAACGGTATAACGAGACTATCTTGCAGGAGGCGATGCGGCGCTTTGGAATCGCGGCTGGCGACATTGCCCTGCTGGATGGGTTTGAGAGCTTTATGTACGCCTTTACGCGCCAGGGCGCAGACTATGTGCTGCGGATTGGTCATAGCTTCCGACGCAGCCAGGCGCTGATCCAGGGCGAGGTAGATTGGCTCAACTATCTTGCCGCAGGTGGGGCGTCGGTAGCCGGGGCGGCTTTGTCACAGGGGGGCAACCTGGTGGAAGCGATTGATGACGGGCAAGGGGGACAGTTTCTGGCGACGGCTTTTGTGAAAGCGCCGGGTCGCCCGCCGCGACGGGCGGATTGGACAGAAGAGATGATGGCCACCTACGGGCAGCTTTTGGGGCGAATGCACGCCCTCAGCCAGCAGTATCAGCCGCCTGATTCGGGCGGGCGGCGGCCCCATTGGAATGATCCTGAGATGTTGGAAGTGGAACGGCTGTTGCCAGAGACAGAAGGGGCGGCGCTGGTGCGCTACCGCGAATTGATAGCGCATGTACAAACGCTGCCGCGAGAGGGGGATTCTTACGGATTGATTCATCAGGATGCCCATGCCGGCAATTTCTTCCTGGACGAATCTGGCCGCATCACCCTGTTTGACTTTGACGACTGCGCCTATAGCTGGTATGCCAACGACATTGCCATTGTCCTCTTTTACGCCGTCACCGGCCTGGAAGACCCCGCGGCTTTTACGGCGCACTTTATGCCCCACTTTCTGCGTGGCTACCGCCGCGAAAACAGGCTGCACCCCGATTGGCTGGCAGAGCTCCCCCACTTTTTGAAACTGCGCGAAATTGATCTATACGCGGTTATTCATCGCAGCTTTGAC